>JAAZUY010000072.1 GCA_018623895.1 bacterium
AGACGTAATCCCAACATATTCAAATGCTACATCATTTGAAAAAAAAGATACTAATGTAACACCAATCATGGCATAACTAGTTCTAAGCATCGCAATTCTTATAATTGCTGAGTCATTTTTTTTAGATTTTAAAAAAAAACTTAAAAAATAAATCACAAGTATAGCTATTGAAAGCAAGATAGGTTTTGACAAATCTATATTTTTTAATGTTTTGATATTATATACATTGAAAAAAAACAGCGCTGGCAATCCAAAATAAAATATATATTTATTTAATATAGATGAAATGTGTTTATCTATATATGCTTTTTTTCTTAGAATATATCCTAAGAATATAAAAAAGATAATTGGAATGATAGCATTAATTGAAAACCAAAAGGATTCTAGTAAAATCAAATTGAAAACTCTCCATCAATAAAAAAATCTACTTTTTCTCCGTTCTCTTTTATACCTGATATATTCATATCTTTTGTGCCAAACATAAAATCAACGTGACTCAATGAATTATTGTAACCTTTTTTTATTAAATCTTCTATATTAGAATTAATCCCATTTTTAATATTCATAGGGTAAGCTTTTCCTAAAGCCATATGACAAGATGCATTTTCATCAAAAAGTGTGGAATAAATTGTTTTTCCTGTTTTAGAGACTGGAGAACTGTTTTCAACTAAAGCAATTTCACCTGCATATGACGAACCTTCATCAACTGAAAAAAGATTTTTCAAAGCATCAAGACCCTCTTCTGCATCGTAATCTATCACTTTGCCCTTCTCAAATTTAAACCAAAAATTCTTTATAATTTTTCCCTGGTAACTTAATGGTTTACTGGAATGTACTATACCATTAACACCAAACTTATGTGGCATAGTAAAATTTTCTTCAGTTGGAATATTAGGATTAAAATAAACCCCTTTAGTAGTAGTCTCTCCACCACCTACCCAAATATGATCTTTGACTAACTCAACCTCTAAATCTGTTCCTAGTTTATTCTTAAAAATTAATTTATTAAAATTTTGACCATTAAGCCATTTTGATCTCTCTAAAAGTTTATTATTATGCTCTTTCCATATTTCTACAATATCTTTTGTTTCATCTATTCTTGAAACTTCAAAAATTAAATTCCATAATGATTCTAGTCTATCCTTATCAGTTTTTTCAGGAAAAACTTTTTTTGCCCAATTTTCATTGGCCGAGGCCACAATTGTCCATTGAGATTTATTTCCCATCATATGTGACCTAAAAAATCCTAACATTTTATTCGAAGCTACTTGAAAGCTTTGAAGCTTTTCTGAATTGACGTCAGAAAAGTAACCTGGATTAGGACTAGATACTGAAATAAAACAGTAATCGTTTTCCACATAATGCTTGTATTGACTAGCAATATATTCAGGAATTTCACTTAATGTCTCTTTACTTTGAGACTTAAAATTGATTTTTGATATCTCATCATCACTCCATATAACACTTACTCTATTTGCACCCGCATCATAAGCATTTTTTGTTATTAATGAAACCAATTTTTTTGATTCAATAGTTGATCTAATAACTACGTTTTGATTTTTTTGCACATTTACTCCAACCCTTACAGCCAATTTTGCGAGTTGATTTAACTTTTTAATATTTGACATTATCTTCTCCTTAAAATTAATCTGTTAAATTTTTTATCCATGTTTTTTTTCTTATAAGTCTTGCATATATTATAAGTTGTATAAATATTGTAGACTTAACAATTAAGAACATCAAAACTATATTATATTCCGTGAGGTATCCTAAAATCAAGCTTAAAGGAATTACTATAAACCATTCAAAACCTGAATCTACTAATACTGCTGATCTTACATCGCCACCAGACCTCAATGTAAAATAACAAGAAATTCCCATTGCATATAAACCTGCATATATGCTATTGATTCTAATATTAAAAATAGACCAAGTTCTTGAGATGGAATCAATAGAATACAGATTTAAAATTAATGGTGCTGAAATAAATAAAATCAAACCAATAAAAGATGCTGTTATGAATGCAGAAAATATTATTCTATATGCATTATTCTCTGCTTCTTTCAACTTTTTACTTCCTAAATTATTACCTACTAAAACTGCAATAGATGTAGCCAGTCCAGAAAAAATAACAAAAATAATTTGAGAGACTGATTGAGTAATATTTACAGAGGCTAGTGCACTTTCTCCTCTGAGACTGTATGAAAATAAAATTATTACTTGACTAGATGCCCAAAAAATCTCATTGAATGTAAGGGGAATTACTTTCTTATTAATCTTTTTTCTAATCTCACTAGAAATTAAAAATAAATCACTAATTTTAAATCTAAAGTCAGCTTTTTTTGTCTTAATTAACAGGATTAACATAAACAGTTCTAAATATCTCGAAAAAACTGTCCCAATTGCTGCACCACTAACACCTAATGAGGGTATTCCAAAAGCACCAAAAATTAAAACATAATTCAAAAATATTGCGATAAAAAATGTGAAAGTACTAATATACAACAATTCTCTAGTTACACCTATTTCTCTAAATGATGTTGTAATTGCAAAAGATACGGTTAATGGTAATAAACCAAACCTTATTATATCTAAATATTGTCCCCCCTCACTTAAAGTATCAAAATCGCTTGAATACAATGAAATGATAAAATCACCAAATAAAGAGAAAATTATATATCCAAAAATTGATAATATTATGGCTCCCTGAATCTTATATTTAAATGTCATCTTTAATTTGTTGTAATCTTTTGAACCAAAAAATTGAGCAGTAAATATTCCTGAGCCACCCATTACTCCAAAAGTGATAACAATAATTATAAAGTTAAGTTGATTTACTAAAGATACACCATTTATAGATGATTCACCAAGCTGTCCAACCATCAAATTATCAGCAATCTGAACTGCTGCATAAAGAACTTGTTGCATAATTATTGGCAAAGCTAATATTGCAAGTTTTTTATAAAAATCTTTATTCCCTAAAAATCTTATCATTTTACATCCTTGAACAATTAATTA
>JAAZUY010000073.1 GCA_018623895.1 bacterium
AGAAAGAATTAGAAGACTTAGAATTACAATATTCATAATCATACTGGCGGTCCGACGGGGAATCGAACCCCGAACGCCGCCGTGACAGGGCGGAATTATAACCGTTTAACTACCGGACCACTTTTAAATGCTTAAATCATATATGCAAATAATAAAACATCAAGCATTATTGGTGGGTGATGACAGGCTCGAACTGCCGACCCTCTCGGTGTAAACGAGATGCTCTACCAAACTGAGCTAATCACCCAAAATTATTGTGTATTATATTATCCTAATAGATAAAGTCTATATGTATATATAGGTATAATTGGAAAAATTACTCAATCTCGCTAATGAAATTTAGATCAGATATAAACGGCTTAAGAGGATGGGCAGTAATTCTTGTCTTGTTTTTTCATTATGAGCTATTAAATTTCTATGGTGGTTTTGTAGGTGTAGATATTTTCTTTGTAATATCTGGTTTTTTGATGACCTATATTATTTCTAACTCATACGAAGCTAAAAGGTTCACCATTTCTAATTTTTATTCACGCAGAGCAAAGAGAATAATTCCGGCACTGATAATGCTTATTATTTTTGTATTAATTGTTGGATTTATTATTTTGCCACCTAATGAGTTATTACAACTTGCAAAGCATGCTGGCAGCTCGGCGTTATTTTTATCTAACTTCACATACATGGATGAAGCGGGATATTTTGATACTATTTCATCTAATAAATGGCTGCTTCATACATGGTCCCTATCTGTTGAATGGCAGTTTTATTTAATATATCCATTAATTTTAAAAATTGTATATGCAATAGCGCCTAGACATAAAAAAATAGTATGGCTTTTGATATTTCATATATTAGCTTTTTTAAGTTTGTACTATTTTTCAATAAAATCCTCCGCTATTAAAGAAGAGTTTGGATTTTTTATGCTACCTGCTAGAGCATGGGAATTGATTGTTGGTTCAATAGCATTCTATGTACTTAATTTAAAAATATTTAAAAGCAAGATTAAATTTATATCAGATATTTGTATATTATTACTAATTTTGTCATCTCTATTGATAAGTGATGCTTATAGATGGCCAAGTAGTTATACACTCATACCTGTTTTTCTTACATTTTTAATAATAATTAATAATGCAGATAATTCATTATTGCTTGGGAATAAGGTGCTGCAGTTTTTTGGAAATATTTCTTATTCATTGTACTTATGGCATTGGCCAATTTTTGTTGCTTTAAATTTTTTCTTCTTAGATACTTTTTTATGGAAATTAATAGGTATTTTAATTTCCATTGTTCTGGCTTTTATTTCATATAACTTTATTGAGTTGAAATTCAATAAGTTTAAAGTATCAAGACTTCTTAACATTTTGCTCGTCGCATTAATTATTCTAGTAAGTCTTATCTCGTATAAGATCAGTCAATCGTCAGGCTATAGCTGGAGGTTTAATGAGGATGTTTTGATGGCATCTAATGAAGCAAATAATAAATATGATCTTCAGAGATCAAAAAATTGCATAAAGGATGAAGTTTTTGAATTTAAAGTGTGTACTTTTGGTAATTATAATAAGGAGGGTCTTATTTTATATGGTGATAGCCATGCCTCTTCAATAATAAGTGCTCTATCAGAGTCAACAAATACAAATATTATATATTTTATAAATCAGTGTCCTATAATATTTGATTCCAAACTAAAATCTAAAACTTCTTCAAAAAAGTGTGCAATTTTTCACAATCAATTTAAAGAGTATATAAAAATTAAAAACGACTTACCGATACTGATTGTTTCTAGATTTGCTGCTCAACTTTATGGACCAAATGAATCGAAAACTAAAAATTATGGCCTCATCTACAACACAATATATGCTGATGAGCTAGATCTAGACGATGAAGAATTATATCTTAAACGTCTCAATAAAACATTTTGTGAAATTTCAGACAATAGCTCTTTATACGTTATGGAGCCAATTCCAGAAATTGGATTTGATGTTCCATCAAGATTAAGTAGAAAAATTTTTCTTAACAAGAGCACAAAAATAGGCACTAGCTTAAACACTTATACTAAGCGTAATCAAAATATTCTAAGAGAAATTGAGAAAACAAAAAATTATTGCAATGTCAAAGTGCTAAAAACTACCGATCATTTATGTATTGATAATTTCTGTAATGCAAATGAGGGAGCCCAACCTCTATACTTTGATGATGATCATTTAAGTGAAACTGGAAACAAAAAACTTATTAGGTTATTTAAAGAAATAGAACTTAATTTTCAAAATTAAATATAAGAAAACTACCTTGTATTTATTTTTGCTAAATATATTCCAAATAACGCTATAAATATAAAGCTAATCTGCATAATATTTAGAAGCTCATTAAAAAAATATGCTGCAAGTATGGTTGCTGTAATTGGTTGCATTAATAAACCAATTGCTCCCATTGAGCTTGATATTTTTCCTATACCAATAGTTATTAAAAATTGACCTCCAAATTGACATAAAAATGCTAGCAATATGAAATTTATCCAATCAAATGAATCTTCTGGTATTTGGATGCCTGATTCCATTAAGCCAATTGGTATTGAGTATAAACAACAAAATAATGTTGTATAAAAAATTACTGTAAATGGGTCCTCTTCACCAAGCCTAGATAATATTAGAAGATAAACTGCATAGCTGATAGCAGCTATAATAACCACTAAATCACCATGTAATTTTCCAGCTTCGTAACTATTAGAAAAATAAATTAAGCCAACTATGCCGCCATAAGTAATTAAAAATGAAGGTATAAATTTTGAGCTAAATTCTTCCTTGTAAAATATATATGCAAGAATTGCCACAAATATAGGTGCTGAATTAACGATGATGGTTGCATTTGAAACCGAAGTTACATTCATGCTCCAATGCCAGATTATCAAATCAATTGTAAATCCTAATGATGCTAAGGCACACATAGACAAGCTTCGAGAGTTTCGAAATTTAAAAAAAAATTTCTTGTTTAGTATAAGGTTTAAGGCAATTA
>JAAZUY010000074.1 GCA_018623895.1 bacterium
AGAAAAAATAAGAGGATTGAAGGCCAACGTAGATATACTTTCTATGTCTGCAACCCCAATTCCCAGAACTCTTCAGATGTCACTTACAGGTATTAAGAAAATTTCAACAATAAATACTCCACCTAAAAATAGATATCCAATACAAACTTATGTTTTAAAGAGAAATTATGATCTAGTTAAAGAGATTCTAGAAAAAGAATTATCAAGAAGGGGTCAAGTTTTTTATCTCTTTAACCAGATAAGCGGGATGGAGCAGATCTTTGAAATTATAAGTAATCTAAATAAGAATGCAAAGGTTTGTATGCTTCATGGAAGGATGAATGATAAAGCTATTGAAGAAATAATGATAGATTTTATAGACCATAAATATGATATTATGATTTCTACAACAATTATTGAGAATGGTATCGACATACCAAATTCTAATACAATTATCGTTCATGATGCTTTAAAACTTGGCTTAGCTCAACTTTACCAAATAAGAGGCAGGGTTGGTCGAAGCGATAAAATTGCATACGCTTATATGTTATATGATAACAAGGCTTACATAAAAGAGGATGCAAAAAAAAGGTTATTTGCAATTAAGGATTTTTCATCTTTAGGAAGTGGATATAAATTGGCAATTAGAGATCTTTCAATTAGGGGTGCTGGAGATCTTTTAGGTAGAGAACAATCAGGATATATTGATTCTGTTGGGTATGAAATGTATTCAAAATTAGTTAAAGAAGTTATTGAAGATGACGAAGGAAAAAATATTAGTGAAAATGTGGTTGAATTCTCAACACAGAGATATATTGATCCTGCATATATACCTTATGATGAGATTAGAATTGAAATTCATAAAAGAATCAACGCACTTGAAAATAAAAAAGATATCAGTGATTTGCTTAATGAAATGACCGATCGTTTTGGACAGCCCAAAGAAGAAATTTATACATATATGATTGAAACGGTATTAAATAAATTAAAAGAAAAATTAAATGCAAAGAAAATGATTGTTGAAAAATCTGAGTATATTTTTGACATTGAAAATCAAGATACAATTAAAAAATTTATTGTTAATAAAGATTTGGTCGGCGGAATAGACGTTCAAGTATCAATAGAAAAGAACTCTATGAAAGTGTTTTTACAAAAAGACAATAAAGATGAAAAAAAACAATTTAAACTTATTGAAGAACTAGAAAAGCTTATTGATATTACAAAATGATATAATATAAGTGAGGTGAAATATGCAAAATATTTCAGTTATTTATAATAAATTAGGTTTGAGTCAAGAATATTTTATTCCTTATGGAAAATTTAAAGCCAAGATTGATTGTCTAGAATATAAAGGTAACAGAACTCCTGGAAAATTGATTTTAGTTACAGCACTTAATCCTACGCCTGCAGGAGAAGGAAAAACAACAGTGTCTATAGGATTAGCTGAAGGCTTAGATATGCTTGAAAAAAAAACAATAGTGACACTAAGAGAACCTAGCTTAGGACCAGTATTTGGTTTGAAGGGCGGGGCAACAGGTGGTGGAAAATCCCAGATTGAACCATCCCAAGATATTGATCTCCACTTTAATGGAGACTTTCATGCAATTACTTCGGCCCATAATTTACTCTCAAGTCTAATTGATAATCATATATATCACGGTAATGCCCTCAATATTGATAGAGTTGTTTGGCCTAGAACCATTGATATAAGCGATAGGTCTCTTAGAAGAATTCAGACTAAAATAAGAAAAGATAGATTTGTAATAACTGCAGCAAGTGAAATTATGGCTGTTTTAGCCCTTTGTCGAGATAAAAAAGATTTAATTGAAAGGATTGATAAAATATTAATTGGTTATGATAATTTAAAAAATCCAATATATGTAAAACAACTTAATTGCACACCAGCATTGGTTTTATTGCTTAAAGATGCAATTTTTCCTAACCTAGTTCAAACACTTAATGGTGTGCCAGCATTCATTCACGCAGGGCCATTTGCAAATATTGCACATGGATGTAGTTCTGTTATTTCAACAAAACTAGCCTTAGATTTAGCAGATTATGTTGTTACGGAAGCAGGATTTGGAGCCGATCTTGGAATGGAAAAATTTCTTAACCTGAAACTTCCAAATCTTGATCATAAAGTAAATGTTGTTGTTTTAGTTGTTACACTTAGAGCAATTAAAAGTCATGGAAAATCAAAAGATTTTAGCAAAAAAGACCGAAAAGCCTTAATAGAGGGTTTTAAACATATTGAAAAACATGTAAATAATATTAAAAATTTTGGATTGAACTTTGTAATTGCTTTAAATGTTCATAAAAATGATGATCAAGAAGAAATAGCTTTATTGCATGACTGGGCTAAAACACATGGATTTAATTTTGAACTTTCAAAATCTTATTTATTAGGTGCTGAAGGATCAATAAAATTAGCTAAAAAAGTAATCCAATTATCAAATAAGGAAAGTAATTTCAAAAAAATGTATACGGATTACAAAGATATTTATAAAAATATTGAGAACATTGCAAGAAGCATATATGGGGCAGAAGGAATATATTTAAGCGATAGAGCGAAAAAACAATTAAATATATGTGTCAGTAATAAATGGTTTTTGCCAGTTTGTATTGCAAAAACACCTTTTTCTTTTTCGGGGGATAAAAATTTAATAGGTGTTCCAACGGAGTTTACGCTTTTTATTGATTCTATTATACCTTCTCTCGGAGCAGGATTTCTTGTGGTTAAAACTAAAGGAATCAATACAATGCCGGGCTTGAATTCTTATCCAAGAGCACTTGATTATAAAATAGACAAAAATTTAGAAATAATACGGAGCTAATTCAATGATATTAGATGGAAAAGTTGTTTCAAAAGAATTAAATAACACATTAAAAAATCAGATAAAAAAAACATCTGTTCTTTTTAGAAGACCCAAGTTAGCAATTATTCTTGTTGGAGATAATCCAGCAAGTTTAAAATATATTAAGGGTAAAATAAAAGCAGCAGACTTTGTCGGAATTGATGTTGAGCT
>JAAZUY010000075.1 GCA_018623895.1 bacterium
AACAATTATTAATGATAATGTCATTTTATCATCTAACACATCAAGTATTCCAATTTCTAAATTAGCCAAGTATTCAAATTATCCAGAAAATTTCATTGGTATACATTTTTTTTCTCCAGTGTATAAAATGAAATTAGTTGAAGTAATTAGGACAAAAGAAACAAGCTTGCGAACTATTTCAAAAGTGTTTGATTTTATTACTCAAATTAAAAAAATGCCTATTTTAGTAAATGATGGTCCAGGGTTTTATACAACCAGAGTATTCATGAGGTATGTTATGGAGGGTATGGCTTTACTCAGTGAGGGTTTCTCACCAAAGTCTATTGAGTCAATTGGTAAAAAAGCTGGTTTTCCTGTGGGACCTTTAAAAATACTTGATGAAATTGGTTTAAAGGTTGCTTATAAAATTAGAAGTGAAAATAAAAAATCTTTAAATAAGCGGATGATGGACTCTTTTGATGGAGCTTGGGATGATGTCCTTGATAAAATGATAAATGAATTTGAACGATTTGGTAGGTCAAATAAGAAAGGGTTTTATAACTACCCAGAAAATTCTAAAAAACATCTTTGGGAAGGCTTAGATAAATATTTTATAACTCTGAAACCTTTAGCACCTGAGCAGGAGATAATTGACAGATTATTATTTTCTCAAATCATAGAGGCTTTATACTGTTATGAAGAAGGTGTATTAAATTCAATTTCTGAAGCAAATATTGGAAGTATATATGGATGGGGTTTCCCCTCGCCGGGTATATTTGAATTTATAAATAAATATGGGATTAAAAATTTTGTTAAAAGGTCTCAATTTCTTTCTACCTCATATGGGAAATATTTTGACCTGCCTCCTACTTTGAAGAATGTTAGTGATATTAAGCAATTTTTACAAAATGATTAGCTTTAAATATTTTAATACTTAGCTTTAAATGATTTTATGAACATTGGAAAATTAATTGGCAAGTCTTATAAAACCATCTCTATGGAAATAAAAGAGGAAGATGTAGTTTCTTTTTCAAAAGCTACAAAGCAAGAGGATGAGATATTTTCCAATAAAATTGTCGCTCAAAATGAAGGTTTTAAAAATATAGTTTGCCCTCCGACTTATTTAATATCAATTGGAATGAAAATGAATATTCTAAATGAATGTTTGGAAGATCTTGGAATAGGATTAGAGAAAATTCTACATGCCGGTCAGGAATTTAATTATTCAGATTTAGTATTTGTCCAAGATAAAATTTCTATGGAAACAATTTTTAAAAATGCTTATGAAAAAAACGAAAGCAGTTTGATGTTTTTTGTGTATGAATCAAAATTTTATAATCAAGATGAAGTCGAAGTTTGCGTAATGAATAATACTTTGCTTGTGAGGAGTTAATTTATTTTTGATTTGAGAAATATTAAAGTGGGTTATGAAATCCCTGAAACCAATATTGGTCCTTTCAATCAAAATGACTTAGTTGAATATGCTAAAGCTTCAGGTGATTTTAATCCAATACATTTTGATAAAGAATTTGCAAAAACAATTGGCCTTGATGACATTATAGTTCATGGTATGCTAATTATGGCTCATTTAGGGAAGAGTATAGCAAATTCAAATTCTATATCTTTTTTAAAACATTTTAGTGTTCAATTCTGCTCAATTACAAAATTAGAAGAGAGATTAATCTGTAAAGGCGAGGTTTCAAAAATTGAAAAAAATAATCAAAAAAAAATTATAACTCTTAAACTAAAAGTTCTTAATCTCTCTGGTGAAGTTAAAATTTTGGGTAAAACGATATTTTTAATTTGAATCTTATTCTTTGTTATTACCTTTTAAAGCATTTGAAAAATTTATAGGAAGTATTTTTGATTAAAAAAATTAGAATAGGTTGTGCTTCAGGATTTTGGGGTGATACGGATATTGCAGCTCCGCAAATTGTAGAAAAGGGTGATGTAGACTATCTGGTATTTGATTATTTATCAGAGGTGACTATGTCCATTCTTGCTGGGGCAAAATTAAAAAATAGTAATAAAGGGTATGCCATAGATTTTATAAATCACATTGGACCTCTCTTAAAAAAAATTAAACAAAAAAAAATAAAAGTTATTAGTAATGCGGGTGGCGTAAATCTTGATGCTTGTAAAAAAGCGCTAATTGATGAGGCTGAGAAAAAAAATATAAATCTAAAAATTGCGACAGTCGAAGGTGATGATCTAATTGATTGTCAAGATAAGTTAAGTAAAATGAATATTAAAGAAATTGAAAGTGAAAAGTCATTACCTAAAAATTTGTTAAGTATAAATGTATACCTTGGTGCTAATCCAATAAAAAGAGCACTTGATTTAGGCGCTGATATTGTTTTAACAGGGAGATGCGTTGATAGTGCACTAGCTTTGGGGCCACTAATGCATGAATTTAAATGGGGAGCTAGTGAATTGGATCATTTAGCTAGCGGCAGTTTAGTAGGGCATATAATTGAATGTGGTGCTCAAGTAACTGGAGGAAATTTTACAGATTGGGAGTCACTAAATAATTTTGCAAATATTGGTTTCCCAGTAGTTGAAGTTGAACAAAATGGTGATTTCATTGTTACTAAACCAAAAGGTACTGGTGGTATGGTTAATTTTGGCACTGTAGCTGAGCAGCTCCTTTATGAAATTGGCGATCCTAAAGCTTATATCCTTCCTGATGTCATTTGTGATTTTACAGAAGTAGAAATTACTGATTTAGGCAAGGATAGAGTTCATGTGACCGGTGCGAAAGGTTATGCCGCGCCGATATTTTATAAAGTATCTGCTACATATCATAACGGTTTTAAATCAGTAGCGACTCTAGTAATCGGTGGTCAAAAAGCGGTGAAAAAAGCATATTCCATTGGGAATTCTATACTTAAAAGAGTAGAGTATCTATTTAAGAAAAATAATTTTTCAAATTTTAAAAAAATAAACTTATCAGTGATAGGCTCTGATGATATCAAAGATTTAAAAATTACATCAGGAAGTAATGAAGTAGTCATGAGACTA
>JAAZUY010000016.1 GCA_018623895.1 bacterium
TGAATATGTATATGGAAATTTGAAATCTGAAAATGGAGTACATAGATTAGTCAGAATTTCTCCATTTGATTCAAATCAAAGAAGACATACATCATTTGCATCAGTAGAAGTTACTCCAGAATTTGATGAAGAAGTTAAAATAGAAGTCAAAGATGAAGATTTGAAAATTGATGTGTATAGATCAAGTGGTGCAGGTGGACAATCTGTAAATACAACTGATTCTGCTGTCAGAATTACACACTTAAAATCTGGTATTGTAGTAACATGCCAAAATGAACGATCTCAACTAAAGAATAAAGAAACAGCTCTAAAGTTGTTAAAAGCAAAATTATACAAACTTGAAATGAAAAAGAAAGATGAAGAATTAAACAAAATCAAAGGGATAAAGATGGCTAATGCCTGGGGCTCTCAGATTAGAAGTTATGTTTTTCATCCATATCAAATGATTAAAGACCATCGTACAAATTTAGAGGTTTCTTCAACACAAGATGTAATGGATGGAAATTTAGAGAATTTTATAAACGCCTATTTGAAATATGAAAAATAAATTATGTATTCAAAGACACAAATCAAACAAAAATAGTGTAATTTTGTTTTTTGAAGAATTTGATATTAAGATACCTAAACATTTATTTAAGAAAGAAAACCTAATTCTTAATAGGTGTTTCTCATCTTCAAAACTGAATGAATTAAGAAATGAATCTGAAGAATATTATTGCTATGAAAAAGCTATAAAAATTCTTAAATATCAAAGAACTGAGAGTGAATTAAGAACGAAACTAAATGGTTTTAGGTCTCAAATAATAGAAAAAATAATAGAAAAAGTTATAAAAAAAAATTATATAAATGATTTATCGTATATGAATAATCTAAGAAGAATAAAACCTAATTTTAGTTCAAAAAGATTAGAAATTTTTTTTAAAAGTAAAGGAATAAATGAAAATTTAATTAAAGAATTTTTAGACAATATTGATGATGGCGAAGCTTTAAAGAATAAATATTTGAAGATATTATTAAAAACGAAGGTCTCATCTCAGAGCTATATGAAACGGGATATATTAAAGAAATTGATTCAAGAGGGTTTTGACTATAATAAAAGCTATAGTTTCATTAATGAGAATTTCACGTATGAATATGATGAAAATGAGGTTTTAAAGGATTTTTATTACAAAACATATTTTAAAATAAAGGGCGATTTTAAAATAAAAAGTAAAAGATGGATCTCTAAAGCAGTCCAAAAAGGTTTTAAATTGCAAGATGCAAAAAAATTATGTGAGGATTTAGAACATGAAGACATTAATTAATGGTACATTCTACTCTATGAAGGATACAGAAATAAAATCGAAATTGATGATTAGTGATCAAGGTGTTATATTATCAAAAAGTGATAATACGAAAAATGAAATCATTGATATGAAAGGAAAGTTTGTTTATCCTGCTTTTATTGATTCTCACATACATTTAATGGGATATGGTCAAAGTTTATCGAGGCTTACTGTAAAGGGATTGAATAAAAAAAAAGACATTTTAAAATTTGTAGCAGATAATTTGAATAATGATTTTATCTATGTTGAAGGATACAAACCTTGTGATATATCAAAAAATGATCTAAACGAATTATCCTCAATCGCAGCGATTTATTTAAGACACGAAGATTATCATGGGATGACGGTGAATGATGTGGCATTAGATAAAATAAATCTCATTTCTAATAATGGAATTCTACTTGAAGATGAGGCTAGTCTTGCATTAGCATCTGTTCCGAGACCAAAACAAGAAGAATTAGAGAATTTTTTGAGAAAGGCTTATAAGAAATTGTTTTCTTATGGAATTGTTGGTGGTCATAGCGACGACTTATTTTATTTTAATGGCTATAAAAATACGATGGATGCCTTTACTAAGATATCTTGCGAGATTCCATTTTACGCACATCTTTTGATACATAATAAAGTTTTAAACGATCACCTTAAATTAAAAGAAAATTATTTTAAAAGTAAATATATTGAAGAAGGTGGAGTGAAAATGTTTTATGATGGGACATTAGGATCTAAAACAGCATTAATGAAAAAACCATATTATAGTGATTATTATGGAATCAGAATTTTGAATAGAGAACAAATCACTAAAATCCTTAATAAAGCGAGAGAAGAAAGAATGTCAGTCGCAATTCATGTAATCGGAGATAAAGCATTAGAAGAAACTATTTCTTTCTTACAGGAATTTCCTCCAGGCCAAGATAATATAGATAGAATTATCCATGCATGTTTTGCCAACGATGAAGAAATTCATAATCTTAAATCAAAAAGTATATTTCTAGATATTCAGCCTCAATTTTTTAATAGTGATAAAAAAATACTTAACTTTATTAAAGATATGCCTAAATATATATATCCTATAAAAACTTTTGATAAAAATAACATTGATTTTGCGTTGAGTAGTGATGCACCTGTTGAAGATCCAAATCCAATATTTGGAATATACGATGCATTGTTTAGAGAAAATAAAGATGAATCATTAGATAGATTTACTGCAATAAAATCATATACAACATCTGCATGGAAATTGTCAAAATTACTTGGGGGATATCTAGAACCAGGTTATCCTGCAAATTTAGTTGTTTTAAATAGAGATCTATTTCATGAGCCAAAAGAAAACTTTAGAAAGATTAAAGTTTTATCAACTTGGGTCGAAGGTAATAAAGTTTATACCACATAATTATACATAGTTACTTGATAATCAATTCATCTTTTTGATAAAAAAAAATATAGTGATACTATTAAATTAATCTTAATAAAAGTAGAATATAGTAAATGAAAATTTATATTGAATTTTGGATTGACTTATTTAATTATGAATCATACGAGCTAAATAATATACTATTGGAAATTTATGATGAAAGCCGTAATGAAATTGAAATTAAATACCGAAGTTATTTTGATTCTGAAAAAAATCAAATAAATGATGAAATGAATAGAATAATACTCAATTGTTATAAGGTTATGCACTTAGCAAAAGAAAATTCTTTTGAAGTTTTGTTTGTTAAGAATTTAATACAAGAAATAAAGTTTAATGAAAAAAAATTTTTAAATATAGATGAACTAATAAAAGTAGGTGTCACTTCAGGGATGTCTAAAAATTCGATTATGGAAACAATTAATTCTAATAATTTTGTTGAAATAATTAAGAATAATTTTGAAAATGCGCTCTTCAAAAAGATTTATGAAGCACCTCATATCAGATTAAATGGTTATAAAATAAAAAAAAATATCTCTAAATCGGGATTAATTAAGGAAATAACTAGAATAAGAGAAGAAACAAAAAAAATTGAAACTTGTATTGATGGGAGTTGTAATATTCTATGAACATATATGAATTTAAAGTTAGGAAATCTCATAAAGATTATGTTTCTTTATCTGAATATAAAGATAAAGTTTTATTAATATTTAATTCAGCTCCTTTTTGTGGATTATCTCATCAATATAAAGGTATTCAAAAGTTATATCAAAAGTATCAAAAAAATGGTTTTGAAATCTTAGATTTCCCTTGTAATCAATTTGCTTATGAAGCACCAATATCGGATGAAAAAATACAATCGTATTGTGAGATTAATTTTCAGACCACATTTACTACTTTTTTTAAAGTTAAAGTAAACGGAAAAAAAGCAGATCCTTTATTTAAATTTTTAAGAGAAAAACAGCCAAAAGACATGGATAAAAATGGCAAGAATAAAAAAGGATTTTTAAGATTATTCTTAGGAAATAAAATAAAGTGGAACTTCACAAAATTTTTAGTTAATAAAGAAGGAAAAGTATTGTACAGGTTCTCTCCATCGGTTAGTCCTCGAGAAATTGAGATATATATTAAAAAGATTCTAGATATTAAGTAAATCTAATTTTTTGCATCTTGAGAAATTTGATAATCTTCATATAATTGAATATCTAAGTTTCCATTAATCAATCTTATTTCATCGAATAATTTCTTTTCGTCTAAATTTTCTTCTAAAACTAATCTATAAGTAATTTTATATAGCGTACCAAAGTCAGATGTTCTAAATTTTTCAACTTTAAATGATTTTGTGTGTTTTTCAATTGTTTTATTCAATTTATCTTTTAAATTTAGATGCTCAGGCATAGTAACTATTAATTTTGCAAAACGATCATTAGATTTAAAAAGAAAGGTTGATAAAACAAATAAAACAACGGCTAAGAAAGTAGTTATCATCAAACCTAGTGATAAGTATCCAAGAGCAGCTGAAAGTCCAGTTCCTACCGAAGCTAATATATATGCCAAATCACTAGAATCATTCATTGCTAATCTAAAACGTACAAGAGTAAATACTCCAGCTAAACTAAAAGCGCGTGCTAAATTGTTAGATACAAGAATAACAATTATAGTCACCACTAAAGGCATAATCATCAACGTAAAAAGTAGAGACCTATCATAACCTATCTTTCTATGAGTGAAGTGGTAAACTATTGAAATTATAAGACCAAAGACAGTTGAAAAACAAAGAACAAGTAATAGTGAACCTATGGTAAGAGGTTCTAAAGCGACAGTCCATTTAATTAAATTTAACATTTGATTCTCCTTTTTTCATTATTTCATAACTTCTAGCATATTTTGATAGACTTTGAGAATAGAAATTATTCTCTGATAAAAACCGTACAAGCCATAGAGGAAATGCGCCATGACACTTGATTTCTAAAATTGAATAACCTTTAAATAAATGATTTTCATCCCCATTAAGAAATTTGTACTTTAAATTGCTATCTATTGTAACTCTGAGACCAATATTAGTTTGTTCATAAGCGTATCTATTGTATTTTACAATAGCTGATGGTTTTAAGGAATTTGATAGTTTTTGACTAAAATTTTTTTCATGAAAAGATTCAGAAAGAAAAGAAAAATCGTTATTAATCAACTTATCATAACATAGCTTATCGATGGGCAATCTAAATTTATAAGATTGTTTATTGAACTTTTTTTTTAATTCTAAAAATGATATTGTATTGTTGTAAGTTCTTAATCGAATTTTTTCTTTGTAGGAATTTTTTTCAAAATTTTTCTTTATAATAGAAAAGTTTGGAGTGTCAAAATAGATTGTTTCAACATTATAAGGTAACTCGCCAACATGGTGTTTGTCTTTGCTTAAGGATTTATCAAAAAAAAACTTTACAGATTTGTATAAATTTAAAGGTATTAAAAATTTTTTTTCATATCTATGCATTAATGTTTTCATAATTACGTTTTCATTTTAACATATTATAGGACTAATGTGATAAAATTAATTATATTTAAATCATAGATTAACCGGATAAATCATACTCATTAAAATATTTAAGTAGAACGTAAAAAGCATATATGATCAAGAAAAAAGGAGGAATACTCAAGTGGTTTAAGAGGCTCGCTTGGAAAGCGGGTAGGTCAGAAATGATGCAGGGGTTCAAATCCCCTTTCCTCCGCCATAAATGAAAAGGTGTAAATATTTAAATGGATAAATTAAGAAATTTAGAGTATAAGCTTAAAAAAACAATTGGAATTAATTACTTAAAGATTGGGATTATTTTTGTATTTGTAATGCCATTTAGTTTCATATTTTTCCCAATTGTTCCTGATTCAGGCATTATTGTATTGATTTCTGCATCTTTTGCAACATTTGTTATTGGTTTTATCTTATTAATTCTTCATATTTTTCTTTCAGAAAAAAAAGAAAGATTATATCTTGAAATTTTAAATGAAGAATTATGGAGTAAAATTTTACTCGAAAAATCATTTAACTCAAAGTATGATTACAGATTAACGACATTAAATGATTTAAATGAAAACATATTAGACCATGATATTTTGAATTCAGCAAATGAAAAAGTCTATTACAAGTTTACGAATCTGAGTGAAAATCATGATATTTATGCAATAAGTTATTACTCTCAAAGCAAATACAATAATGTAAATTTTTCTGGATTTGTAGTAAAGACGAATTTTGATGTTTCAGGTCATCTCCATGTAGAGAAAATCGATTCAAAGTATGCTTTTGTGAATAAATTTAGTCAATTAGCAAACATTGTATATCCTGGAGAAAAAAAATATAAATTAGATGATGATGGAATAAGATTTATTGGGGATTATAATTCTGAATTAAAAAGTATTATGAAAAATATTCAAGATTTGAATTATAATAATATTACTTTTATTGATCAGAATTTCAAGTTAGCAATTTTAGTTAGGATTTATCCACTTATCCCTAAATTTAAAAAATTTAATAATAAAGAATATAGAGATCAAGAAAAATTAATTGAATCGCTAATATCTTTATCAGAATATATTTCTTCACTTTAATATTATAAAGTTAATTTAAATAGTTTCTATATTTTTCAAGAATTCTTCAAGAGGCTGATTTCCAAGAAGTTCTATTGAGTCGTTAATCACAATTTTAGGAACTCCAGACACATTAAATTTTCGTGCTAAATCTTGAAAAGAATTTGCATCATATACTGCACCACTTATGTAATCATTTTTATTAGTTAGTAAATGTGCTGTAGAGACTGCCCCAGGACAATGTGGGCATGAGACGGTAACAAAAACTTTTATATCAACTGGTTTTTTAATATTGTTTATTCGTTCTAATACAGCAACATCAAAATCTTGTTTAAAGCCCGAAACAGTAATTAACGCAGATAAAAATGAGTTTATCTCATGTCCAGCTGGAATTCCATTAAAAACAAAGCCATTAAATTCATTATTTTGATTCAAAATAACAAAACTCGGAGTAAACTTTATTCCGTATTCTTTAGCCTCTTCAGAGTCTAATTTTTTTTTCTCAACAATAATTTTACTTGATAAATCAGAAATTTCAGACAATAGTTTTTCTGTTTCATCACAATGAACGCAGTTTGACATATTTTTTTGTGTGAAAAGAATTATTTTAACCCCATTTACCATGTTTTTCAAATGTTTTTTTATTTGAATACTTACTTCCTTGTTTAGCATATTTTCCATATTTTTTCTCCTTATTTATTTAAATATTTATTAATACTTAAAGCCGCCTTTGCTCCTTCACCGGTAGCGATTATTATTTGTTTAAACGGTTGGTTAGTGACGTCTCCAGAGGCATACATTCCTATTAATGAAGTTTCTTGAAGATCATTGACTATTATTTCACCTGAACTATTTGTTTCTACCAAATCCCTAATAATTTTGCTGTTAGGAATATTCCCAATTTCAATAAATAATCCTTCAGCATTAATTTCTTTTTCTATGTTTCTGTTTTTATCTAAAAAAGATATAGAACGCATACTATTATTGTCTCCTTTTATTTCGAGAATTTGAGAATTCAAATGAACATCTAAATCTTTAATTTGTTTTAATTTTTCAAGAAGAATCTCATCTGCCCTCCATTGACTTCTATGAATTACAGAAATTTTTGATGCGTAAGGAACTAGATCTATAACAGCCTCAGCTGCACTATTCCCTCCTCCAGCTACAACTACATGTTTACCTTTGAAAAAGGGTGCATCACAAGTGGTACAATAAGAGACCCCCTTGTTTTGGTATGTTTTTTCACCTGAAACATTAAGCTTTCTCGGGCTACCTCCAGTTGCAAATAGAACAGTTTTAGATTTCAAGACAATTCCTGACTCTAAGGTGATTAGAAAAATATTTTTTTGTTTAACAATATTAGTAACTGTAGCATCTTGCATAATTGGAAGTTCAAGATCATTTACATGATCTAAAAAAGAGCTTGATAATTCACTGCCCTTAAGTTTTTTTAATCCAATGTAGTTGTCAACATCAGAAGTGTTGTGGAGTTGGCCTCCAATTTCACTAGTCAAAACTCCAACATTTTTACCTTTTCTAATAAGGTATAAACCAGCATTTAATCCCGAAGGACCTCCACCTACAATAAGGGTATCCCATAAAAGATCTGAATTAAATTTTGAATTTGAATTAGACTTATTAAGGTTAAAATCAAACATATTAAATTCCTTTAATTATAATATCTATGGCTTCTGAGAACTGTTTTTGATCAATTTGATTATTATTGTCAATTCTTTGTAATAAATTTTCGGTAGTCAACAGTCCAATTGATTTTTCAATACTGGATTTAACTGCTTTTAACTGGTTTACAATTTCAAGACAATTCTTCTCTTTTTCCATCATATCAATTATACCAGCCATTTGTCCTTTAGTGCGCTTAATTCTATTTAAAATTTTTTTATTACATATCATCATATCACCACATTAATTATACCCCTGGGGGTATTTTTAAACAAGAGTAATGCTTGTTAAATATATTTATATTATGTATAATAATTTAACAGAGGTGTTTTAGTGATAATTCTAATTGGATCTAGTGCTAGTGGAAAAACTGAAATTGCAAACACTTTAAGTCAAAAATTTGGTATTACGAAATCTGTAACTACTACAACTAGATTTATGAGAAAAAACGAAATTCAGAATGTTCACTATAATTTCGTATCTAAAGAAAAATTTTTACAAATGCTTAATTCAGACAAATTTGTTGAGTCAACTCAATATCAATCTAATTATTATGGTCTTGAGAAGAAGGAAGTAAAAATAAACGGCCTCTCGATATTAGATATTTCAGGTGCAAATAAACTTATAAAAATTTTTAGCGATGATATCTTTGTGTGTTATATTTCTTCATCGAAAAATATTAGAAAAGAGAGAATGTTAAAAAGAGGAGATGACCCTGAAGGTATTGATAAAAGAATTGAAAGCGATAATTCCTTGTTTAGTGTAAGTAAACTCAAAAAAGTTAATCATGTTGTTTTAAATGAAAATAGAGATTTATTAAATGTATCAAAGGAAATATTCAATGAGTATAAAAAATGGAGCAAAAGGAGATTGAAATGATTATAAAGCCATCTATAAGATCAAATGTGTTTTTAAATTCTCATCCGAAAGGTTCAGAAAAGTATATAGATTTACTTTTTAAAGAGGCGAGTGAACTGGAAAAATTCAAAGGTCCTAGAAATGTCTTAATAATTGGAGGATCTTCGGGATATGGATTATCAACTCGAGTAGCATTAGTTGAGTCTTGTAGCTCGAACACTATTAATGTTTCATTTGAAGCTTCTCCAAGAGGAAAAAGAACAGGCACAGCAGGATTTTATAATAATATAAATTTTCAGAAAAAAATTTCAGATAGAGATTCAAAACATATAGATTTTGTTGCAGATGCATTTAGTTTAAACACAAAAGAGAAAGTGGCGAGGGCCATAAAAGAGAATTTTGGAAAGATTGATTTGTTAGTTTATTCTCTTGCTGCAGGTGCAAGACCAAACAATGAGACGGGCACATTGGTAAGATCTTCTCTAAAACCTGTTCATTCATCTCTAGAGGGAGAAACAATTGACGTTGCTACGAAAACTGTAAAGAAAATATTTGTTGAAAAGGCCACAAAAGAAGAAATAGACAATACAGTATTTGTCATGGGTGGAAGCGACTGGAGTGATTGGGTAAATTTTTTAGAAAAAAAACAGTTGTTAAATTCAGGGTTTAAAACGATATCTTACACTTATGTCGGAAGTGGTTCAATGGATAAAATTTATCGTTCTGGTACAATTGGGAAAGCTAAGGACCATTTAGAAGATACAGCTTTATTATTAAACGAGATGATCTCAAAAAAACTTAATGGTGAAGCACTTATTTCCTCTTCAAAAGCTGTTGTTACTAAGGCGTCAGTGTTTATCCCTGGTATTCCAGCATATGTTTCAGCTTTATTTGATGTTATGAAAAGGAAAGGACTTCATGAAACAACATTGCAACATAAACACAGACTTTTTAAAGACATGGTCTATGGAAATAAAAGAATTACAGATGAAAAAAA
>JAAZUY010000076.1 GCA_018623895.1 bacterium
CCTAAAAGTTCCTTTAAAACTATTATACTATTGTTTTCTTTTAAATATTCATTTTTTTCTTGACCAATATCAAATTTGACTGGAAAATAAGTGTTATATATTTTTTGAATATCACTAAAAGAGACAATTCTATCTTTAACAAGTTTAGAAAATTCAAAAAGCCACCAATCCGTAATATTTTTTGAAATCGATTTGTCTAAATATTTTTTTACTATTAAAATAAATTCTTTTAGCTCAATTTTCTTTAAATATTGTTGATTTATATATTTCATTTTATCAGTATCAAATGTTGATGGTGATTTAACTAATCTAGTTCCATCAAAAAAATTAATTATTTGCTCTTTGGATAAAATCTCTTCTTCAATAGGTGGACTCCAACCAAGAAGAGTTATAAAATTAAATAATGCTTGAGGGATAAAACCCTGTTCTTTGTATTCAGATATAAATTGGTTTACATCTTTATCCCTCTTAGATAATTTTTTCTTCTCCTTATTTACAATTATTGTCATGTGTCCAAATTTTGGTTTTTCCCATCGAAATGAATCATAAATCATTATTTGTTTTGGAGTATTAGTTATATGTTCTTCTCCTCTTAATACATGTGTGATTTCCATTAAATGATCGTCTATTACCACTGCAAAGTTATATGTTGGAATTCCGTTTTCCTTTATAATAACCCAATCTTCAACTTCATTACTTTCAAATGATAGTTTTCCTCTTACAAGATCATCGAATTCTACCTTAATATTTTTTGGAACTGAGAATCTAACTGCACCGTTTTCCTCTTGATAAGCAAGGCCTCTTCTAATAAGATCGTCGCTGTATTTTTTATAAAAAGATAGTCTCTCTAATTGTCTGTATGGTCCATATTTTCCACCAACTTCAGGTGATTCATCAATTTCTATCCCTAGCCACTTTAGTAATTCAAGTTGAGATGACTCACCATCTGAAACATTTCTTTTAATATCTGTGTTTTCAATCCTAACAATAAAATCACCTTTATAATGCTTTGCAAACAAATAATTAAACAAAGCACTTCTTGCATTTCCAATGTGTAAAAGTCCTGTAGGACTGGGTGCATACCTTACTCTTATCTTTCTCATTATTTCCTCTTTAATTTATGTTTTATCAATAGCCAATTGTTTTAAATAGTTGTTTACTTCTTTTCTATTTTTAAAAACAATCACTTTATCTTCGTATTTTTTTTCAATATTTCTAAATAATTTTTTTGAATCTTTTTTTCTCCCATCCCAAAGAATCCATTTTACGAAACCAAAATCAAATTTTTCAGGATTACCGTCTGCCATTGATGGCCTTTGACCTTTATTTTTATACTTAAAATATCTTACTATATAGCCGTAAAAACATTTTAGTCTGTTAAAATCAAATATGAAAATCTTTGTAGCTTTGTCATATCTTTCAGTGACTATTTTTCTGTATGTCCCATCAATTAACCATTTTTCTTGCTTCATGAAGTCTTGGATTTTTTTGATTGTTTCATCTTTATCATTTATTTTCATGTTTTCAGAAAAATAAACCTTATCAATGTGAAGTAAGGGAACTTTAAAGTGTTTAGATATCTTTTCTGAAAAAGTAGATTTTCCACTTACAGAGTATCCAATTACCGATATCTTCATTCATTTCCTCCAAGAAAATAAAGAGGACCGAAGTCCTCTGTAAATAATTTAACGTTTTGAAAATTGTGGTGCTCTTCGTGCTTTCTTTAAACCATATTTCTTACGTTCCTTAGAACGAGGATCTCTTGTTATAAGTCCTGCAGGTTTTAGAATTTTTCTTAATTCTGGATCTACTTCTAATAGTGCTCTAGTTATCCCAAGACGAATTGCACCTGCTTGTCCAGTTATACCCCCACCAAAAACATTAACTGAAATATTAAACTTGCCCTGTGTTTTTGAAATTGTTAATGGTTGTGATACATCTAATCTGGTTGCAGCAGAGGGGATATACTCTTCAAAGCTTCTTCCGTTGATAACAAATTCTCCTGTACCTTGTGTTAATACTACTCTTGCGACACTGCTTTTTCTTCTTCCTGTGCCTAGATATTGTTCACTCATGCTACACCTCTAATCTTTCTGGTTTTTGAGCTTCATGCTTGTGTTCTGAACCTTCATATACGAATAATTTCTTCCCCATGCTTCGACCAAGTTTTGTATGTGGAAGCATTCCAAGAATAGATTTTTCAACAATACGTGTAGGGAACTTTTTTAATGTTTCTCTAGCGGTTCTAGATGATAAGCCCCCATTATATCCTGAATGTCTATAATATAATTTCTGATCCCATTTTTTTCCTGTTAAAACAATTTTATCTGCGTTAATGACAACAACATAATCACCCATATCAACATGTGGAGTGTATGCTGGTTTGTGTTTGCCCTTAAGTAAAGACGCGATTTCTGTAGATAAGCGTCCTAATGTTTTTCCTTCAGCGTTAACAAGAAACCATTTTCTTTTTACATTATTTTTATTTGCCATATATGTTTTCATTTTTTTACCTCGTTTAAATAGGGGGAAACCTAGTTGAATCCACCCAATAAATAATACTATAGTCAAGAATAAAAGTCAATACAAATACGATTGTATTTAATGTTAAATTAATTCAAAATTGTCTCTCTTAAAGATTTTTTAACTACTCATTTATTTTAATATTTCTTCTAATTTTTTTTCAGGATCGTATCTTTCGAATAAAACAAAGGATTTGGAAATAGTTCTTTCATCTATAGCCCCGAATTTGCTTAAGCTTTCAAATGAAGTTGGGCAATCACCTAATTGATTAAATATTTTAGATGCTGTGTCGGGCAAAAAAGGTTGAATTAATACACCTATAAATCTTATTGTTTCTGTTAAATTATACAAAACAGTGTCTAATTCGTTATTCATGTTC
>JAAZUY010000017.1 GCA_018623895.1 bacterium
CTACGTTATGTATTGATAAACATTCTAAAACTTATGCACCCTTTTGTTCCATTTATCACAGATAATTTATACGAAGAACTTACAGGAAATAAAACATTAATGATCGATGAGTGGCCAAATACAATATTTTCTTTTGATCCCGAAGAGGAAATATTAGACGGATTAAATGAGTTCATTAAGAAAATACGGAATTTTCGTTCAGAAGCTCAAAATTATTTAAAATTAGATTTAACTATACATATAGAAAATCAATTGATGAAAAAAATAATAAATGAAAATATAGAATATTTAATTAAAACTTTAAAACTTAATTCACTTAGTATTAATGAAAACACGAATAGTAATGAAAAATATTTTCCTATTGTTTTTTCATATGGAACTGCATATTTAATTGAAGAGCAAATAAAAGACAACAAAAAAGACTTTGATGTTCTTGTTTTACAAAAGAAAAAATTAGAATTAGAAATTGACCGTTCAAAAAAATTAATGAATAATAAGAGTTTTTTATCTAAAGCAAACCCTACTAAAGTTGAAAATGAAAAAAAGAAATATAAGGAATATTTATCTCAATACAAAGAAATAATGGATAAAATCAATGAAATTAAATGAAAAAATACGTTTATTAGAAAGAAGAACTAAATTTTCAAAAAGGGAGTCGTTAGACCGTCTTATAGCTATATCAAACAATTTAAATTTAAATTGTGATGCAACAAAAATTCAAGTTGTAGGCACTAATGGCAAAGGCACAACTTCAAAAATGATCACTGATGTTTTGAAAAAGACTTCATCGGTCGGTACATTTATGTCTCCTTACGTATATAAATTTAATGAAAGAATACTTATAAACGGTAAATACATATCTGATCATGAATTAGAGATTTACTTAGATTGGATAGAGAAAATTTATTTAAAATTTGATTTGTCTTTTTTTGAAGCATTAACAATTATGGCTTTAAAAATTTTCAAAGATAAAAAAATGAAATACATCATATTGGAGGCCGGCATAGGTGGGAGATTGGATGTCACCTCAATTATTAATTATGATTTTACTTTATTAACTAATGTAGGACATGATCATTTGAATCTCTTAGGACCAAGCCTTGAAGATGTGGCTTATGAAAAAATTGCAGCCATGAAAGATGGAGGATATTTAATAACTACTGTTCAAAATAAATATTATCCTATAATTGAAAGGCATCTTTCTACTCTAAAAGATATTAAAAACATATTTTTATCAAAAAAAGAAGTAAAAATTATTTCAAATTACCCATTAACTTTTATATATAAGAGTGAGGTATACACATTAAATTATAAAGGGGTTCATAATATTAGTAATGCCCTTCTAGCAATAGAACTATCTAAAAAATTAAATGTTAATGAAGAACTAATTAAAGACGGACTATTAAATTCAAAATTAGTTGGTCGTTTTGAAACACAAAAAAATTTAGTCTATGATGGTGCACATAATATTGAATCAATAGAAGCACTTGTAAAGACGGTAGATCAAGTTTACTCTAGAAAAAAAATATATTACATATTTAGTTGTTTAGGAGATAAAAATCCTCTAAAAATGATAAATGCACTTAAAAGGAATGGGATAGTTATTGCGACATCTTTTAACGATCCAAGATTTATAGACTTTCAGCATTTAATACCTGATGATGTAAAATATATTAAAGAATTTACAAATATAAATAAGTTGTTAAGGAATGAAAAAGATGCAATATTTATTTTCACTGGATCTTTTCATTTCATTTCTTATGCAAAAAATTTGGAGGTATTAGATTAATGGTATCAAAGATAATTAATGACGCTTTTTCAAAAAAACTTTCTGCATTGTCAGGAATAAAAAACATTGATGATCACATCTTTTGGCAAATAAAAGATGATAAAAACTTTATTATTGAAAAAAATTTATACGGTGTTAGTGGTCTATTATCCTATAAAACGAGAAGGAACAAACCCAAACTAAAACTGATTATTAAAAATGTATCTTTTTTTACTAGAATAAGAACAATAATTACTTTTGGATTATTTTTATCTTTTAAACCGCCTTCAAATGTTTTATATATTTCAATGATAGCTGTTTCTAAAACTGAACGTGGCAAAGGTATTGGTACACATATGTTAAATAAGATAATCGAAATAGGCAATAGCTTAGATAAGATAAGAAAAATTGGTCTTCATGTTGTTTTAGAAAATGAAAAAGCAATCAAGTTATACAAAAAACTAGGTTTTGAGGAAATTAAAACAGATTATTTTGATGATACCATGCAAAAATTTATTGGTTATTCTGGCGTAATTTATATGGAAAAACTTTTAGAAAAACAATAAATTTATTAGATATTTTTAAACATAAATGAATTATGGTAAAAAATGGGCAAATTATCTTGCTTTTTTATATATATTTATATAGAATAAAATTAGTGGTAGTCCACAAAAATAAAAGGGGGAAAGTATGAAGAAAATTTTAATGTTTGCTGTCTTGTTAGCTGGTGCCTTTACTTTAGCGTCTTGTCAAGCAGCAGAAGAAACATTTAAGATTGCAATGATTACAGATGCTGGTGATATTGATGATAAATCATTCAATCAGGGTACTTGGGAAGGTATTGTAGAATGGGCTGAAGAAAACAATGTAACACACAAATACTACAAACCAACAGAAGTATCTGACGATGCGTACGTTGCAGCAATTGATCTAGCAGTTGCTGGTGGTGCTGAAATAGTTGTTACTCCAGGATTTTTGTTTGAACCTGCTGTATATGCAGCTCAAACTTCACATCCAGAAGTAAAATTTGTACTAATTGATGGCGTACCTCATCCTGGCGATTACACTACTTTTGAAGTAGCTGCTAATACAAAATCAATTCTTTTCAAAGAAAATGAATCTGGTTTCTTAGCAGGATATGCATCTGTGATGGAAGGATATAGAGAATTAGGATTCATGGGTGGTATTGCTGTTCCTGCAGTTGTTCGCTTTGGTTTGGGATACGTTGCTGGTGCATATCACGCAGCGAGAGAACTTGGTGCTGATACATGGGAATTTAATCCTGCATACTATGAATATCTAGGTGGTTTTGCACCAGATGATAGTCATAAAGCAAAAGCTGCATCTTGGTATACAGCTGGAGTAGAAATTATTCATGCGGCAGCTGGTGGTGCTGGTAACTCAGTAATGGCAGCAGCTGAAGAATCAATGGGTGGTATGGTTGTTGGTGTCGACGTTGACCAATCTGCTCAATCTTCAACAGTTGTTACTTCAGCAATGAAAGCTCTTGGTGTTGTAGTACAACAAGCGTTAGCTGAATGGAAAGCTGGATCATTTGAAGGTGGCGAAACAGTAGTATTAGGAGCAGCTGAACAAGCAGTTGCATTACCTTTAGGTGAATCATTCCGTTTTACTACATTCACTGAAGCACAATATGAGGAAATACTAGGAAAACTTGTCGATGGTTCACTTGTTGCACCATTTACAGTTGATGAGCTAGGAACATTTTTGACAGCTCTTGGAGTTGGAGAAGCTGAAGTTACTGCTTTAAAAGCAGCAGTTTCTGGAGAATAACAAAGATTTGACAACAATGTAAAGGGGGCTTAGCCCCCTTTTGCAAACTTATTGGAGCTATTATGTATAAAATTGAGATGAATAATATTACAAAGAAATTTGGTACTTTAATTGCTAATGATAATATAAATTTAAAAGTAAAAGATAGAGAAATTCATGCGATTCTTGGTGAAAATGGTGCAGGAAAATCTACTTTAATGTCTATTTTATTTGGTTTATACCAACCAGATAAGGGAGAGATTAAAATAGACGGAAAAAAAGTAATTATAAACAATCCAAACGATGCTAATAATTATAATATTGGAATGGTCCATCAACATTTTAAACTTGTTGAAAATTTTTCTGTGCTTGAAAATGTAATATTGGGTGTTGAAAATGTAGGAAAATTAAATAAAATCGACTATTCTTCACCACGAAAGGAAATATCTAAAATTGTCTCTGAGTACAAGCTAAATCTTAATTTAGATTCTAAAATATCTGACCTAACTGTTGGACAACAACAAAGGGTTGAAATTTTAAAAATGCTCTACAGGAATTCTGATATTTTGATTTTTGATGAACCAACTGCAGTCCTCACTCCACAGGAAATTATTGAATTAATGAAAATAATGAAGAATTTCACTAAAGAAGGAAAGACAATAATTCTCATTACTCATAAATTAAATGAAATTAAAGAAGTAGCTGACAGAACGACTGTGCTGAGAAGAGGAAAACAAGTTGGAGTTTTAGATGTAAAAAATGTAAGCACTCAAGAGATGGCAGAATTAATGGTTGGAAGAAAAATTAATTTCAATATAGATAAAAACACAACTAAAAAGGGCAATGTAGTTTTAGAAGTAAAAAATTTAACATTAAAAAAGAAAAATATTGATATAGTTAAGAAAGTCTCGTTTTCACTCAAAGAAGGAGAAATATTAGGAGTTGCTGGTATTGATGGAAATGGACAGACTGAATGTGTTTATGGTTTAACTGGAATTTCTAAAATATCAGATGGAAAAGTTATATTAAACTCTATTGATATTACAAATTCTTCTATTCGTGAAAGGTATAATCTTGGCATGTCACACATTCCCGAAGATAGACAAAAATATGGTGTTGTTTTAGACTTTGATTTGAAAAGTAATTTAGTACTTCAAGAATATTACACTAGCAAGTTTCAAAATAAACAATTCTTAAAATTTAATGAGATAAAAAGTTATTCTGATGATTTGATAGAGAAATTTGATATACGCTCTGAAAGAGGTTCTAATACCTTTGTAAGATCAATGAGCGGTGGAAATCAGCAAAAAGCAATTGTTGCTAGAGAGATGAGTAGAAAACACAATTGTTTAGTTGCAGTTCAACCTACACGAGGTTTAGATGTAGGTGCAATTGAGTATATACACAAAAGATTATTAGAAGAGAGAGAAAATAAAAAGGGAATTCTACTATTTTCTTTAGAATTAGATGAGATATTTAAATTATCTGACCGTATTTTAGTTATGTATGAAGGAGAAATTGTTGGAGAATTTAATCCTACAGAGACGTCTAAAGAAGAACTTGGTTTATATATGTCAGGAGCTAAAAAAGGAAATTATAATGAAAATATTTAAGAAATTTATTCGATTAATTGGACAATCCTTCAAAAAGTTAATCATTAAAATGTATCCATCATTAATTGCAGTCTCCATAGGTCTTGTAATAGGTTTTATTGTAATGTTGTTTTTTAATCCATCATCTGCTGGTTCAGCATTTATCCAATTATTACTAGGTGGAACAAATAATGGTTCTGTTGGAATTGGGAATACATTATATGGTGCTGCGCCGATAATATTAACAGGTTTAGCGGTGGCCTTTGCATTCAAAACTGGGTTATTTAATATTGGTGCTTCAGGACAAATGATGATTGGTGCATATGTTTCAATCCATATCGGTGTTCTTTGGAATCTTCCTAATCATTTACATTGGATAGTCGCTCTTGTTGGGGCAGCCGTTGGGGGGCTCATATGGGGGTTAGTTACTGGCCTATTAAAAGCCTTTAGAAATGTTAACGAAGTTGTAACATCAATTATGATGAATTATATAGCTGCCAATTTAATAATTATATTAATTAGAAATAATGTCTATAATAAAGATGCTGCTAGAAGTTTAAATATCCTAGATAGTGCTCAATTACCAACAACAAATTTATTTGAAGGATCAAGTTTTAATATTGGATTCTTTGTTGCAGTAATAATTGTTATAATTGCTCATATTATAATTCATCGTACAACATTAGGCTTCGAACTTAGAGCAACTGGTTTAAGTAGAGAAGGAGCTAAATATGCTGGGATGAAGACTAAAAAAAGTATAATTTCTTCATTTTGCTTTTCAGGTGCTTTTGCAGGTATTGCTGGTGGAATAGCTTATTTAGTTTCGGGTAAGACAATATCTATAGCATATACAATATTTACTGAGGGTTTTGATGGAATTTCAGTTGCATTATTAGGTTTAGGTGAACCACTTGGTGCTTTATTTGCAGGACTATTTTTAAGTCATTTAAGACAAGGTGGTTTTTACATGCAGATCTATGGTTTTGTACCTCAAATAGTAGATATAATAACTTCAGTAATTATTTATGTCACTGCAATTTCAGCTGCAATCGCTCTCTGGATAAAACAAATTAAAATCAAAAATAAAAATAAGAAGGAAAAATAAATGGACTTAATCGTTGGAATTATACAAGACACATATATATCTGCAACAGTTTTATTAATGGTTGCATTAGGCGGTCTTTTTTCTGAAAAAAGTGGAGTCACCAACATAGCCCTTGAAGGAATCATGATTATTGGAGGATTTGTTGGTATTGGAACATTACAAATTATTGAATCTCCAAATATAAACCCTCAACTACTATTTTTAATAGTTTTATTAGCAGGTGGAATTGCAGGAGGATTATATTCAACAATACATGCTTTTGCTTCAGTAAAATTGAAATCTAATCAAATAATAAGTGCAACTGCATTAAACTTATTTGCTCCTGCATTTGCTATATTTACTGCACGTATTTTACAAGACGGTGGTTCTCAAATTCAATTTCTAACAAGGTTCAGAATTCAAGAAGTGGTTATTTTAGGGATGAATTTCTCAGATATACCTATTATTGGACCGTTGTTGTTTGAAAGAGTTTACCTTTCTTTCTACATTGTTATTATTTTATTTTTTATTTCTCGCTATATATTAAATAAAACAAGATTTGGTCTAAGAATCAAAGCATTGGGAGAAAACCCTCATGCAGCAGATTCCTTAGGAATAAACATTTACAAATATCGTTTAATCGCAGTTATTATATCTGGTGTACTTGCTGGTATGGGAGGCGTAATCTTTGTAGTATCAACATCAACAGAATATGCAGCAACTGTTGCTGGTTTTGGATTTTTATCTATAGCGCTTTTAATTTTTGGGAATTGGAGACCCACATGGATTCTTTTTGGAGCACTATTCTTTGGATTTTTAAGAACATTGGGTAGTTCGTATAGTGTTATACCATTATTTCAAAATTTAAATTTGGATAAAGAAATTTTTGTTATGATGCCTTATATCATGACTCTTGTGGTTTTAGCATTCTTTTCAAAAAATTCAAGAGCTCCAAAAGCACTGGGACAAGTGTATGATAAGGGCAAGAGATAAATACATCTATTGACAAAATAATATAATTTATATAAAATACTATAGTCATTCCACATTGCAAAGGTTATAAATGTCATTAGACTACCTTTCTGCAAGTGTGACTTAAAAAGAGGAGGTTATGACATGTATGCTGTTATAGAAACAGGTGGAAAACAAGTTAAAGTTAAATTAGGACAAGAAATCTACATAGAGAAATTAGATTCAGAAGAGCAACAAAATGTTCGCTTTGATAAGGTTTTATCCATCGTAGGTAAGAAAACATTAATCGGAACACCATATGTATCTGGTGCATATGTTGAGGGCAAAGTTTTAAAACAAGGTAGAAAAAAGAAAATAATTGTATTTAAGTACAAAAAAAGAAAAGACTATAGAAGAAAACAAGGCCATCGTCAATCATATACAAAAGTTTTAATTGAAAAAATTACTGAATAATGATAAACATTAAGGTTTTTGGTGATCATCTTCATACTAAATTTACAGTTAGCGGACATTCTTTGTTTGAAGAAAAAGGAAAAGATATTGTATGCTCAGCAGTTTCTTCATTATCAATTATGACTTCAAATTATTTAGAGTTGAAATCATCATTAAAAACGGTTTTAAAAGATGGATTGTTAGAAGTAGAAATAATAGATCCATCACTAGAAACAAATCAGATCATAAATATTTACATACAAATGATTAAAGAATTAATCAAACAATACCCAAATTATATTAGTTTAAAATTTTTAGAGGAGTAAAAAATGTTAAAATTAGATATTCAATTATTTGCATCAAAAAAAGGAGTAGGGTCTTCAAAAAATGGTCGTGATTCAAAATCAAAAAGACTCGGTATGAAGCTCTCAGACGGTCAAGTAGCAAAAGCCGGTGCTATTATTTACAGACAAAGAGGCACCAAAATCCATCCAGGTAATAATGTTATGCGTGGTGGAGATGACACTTTATTTTCAACTATCAATGGAAAAGTCAAATACGAAAGAAAAGGTAAGAGTCGAACTCAAGTATCTGTATATTAATTATAATGCCGTAATGGCATTTTTTTTAGGTGAATATAATGTTTTTAGATGAAATTAAAATTGAAGTGGTCGCTGGTAAAGGCGGAAATGGAATGTGCTCCTACAGAAGAGAAAAATTTATTGAATTTGGAGGCCCTTGGGGAGGCTCCGGAGGAAAGGGTGGAGACATCATTTTTGTTGGTGACTCAGGATTAAATACATTATCTAAGTTTCGATATATGAAGATCATTAAAGGAAATAACGGTTCAGACGGACTTTCTAAAGGTAAAACAGGTTCAAATGGTGAAAATAAGATTGTCAAAGTACCTTTGGGTACGATATTTAAAAATGATGATGGTGAAATTATTGGTGAAATTACTAATTTAAGGGATTCTTTAACACTTGCCAAAGGAGGAAAAGGTGGGAAAGGGAATATAGCATTATCATCTAGAACCAACCCAACTCCAAAATATTCTGAAAAAGGAGACCATGGTGAAAAAATCCAATTATTTCTTGAACTTGAGGTTATGGCAGACGTTGGTTTGATAGGATTTCCTAGTGTTGGAAAATCTTCAATTGTTAAAAGTATATCTAATGCTAAAACAAAAGTAGCAGCTTATGAATTTACTACTTTATCTCCCACATTAGGAGTTGTTGATTATGATAATGTAACATTTACTGTTGCAGATTTGCCAGGATTAATTGAAAATGCACACAAAGGTGTTGGTTTGGGAGATAGATTTTTAAGGCATTTAAGCAGGTGCAAGATTCTTATTCATGTACTTGATGCTTCTATTAATGATTTAGAGAATAAATATACCAAAATTAGAACTGAATTAGATCTATTTGATAAAAATCTTTTAGAAAAAAAAGAACTAATAATTATTAACAAATCAGATTTGCTATCAAAAAAAGAAAGAGAATTGATAAAAAGTAAATTTACAAAAAAAATTTTATTTACTTCCAGTAATACTAGGGAAGGACTTGATGAATTAATTAAAGAATGTATTTACTTGCTTTCAGTTTTACCAAGAAAGAAGAAGAAAATAGAGATTGTTAAAAAAATTACATTAAATAATGATAATGATATCAATGTAACAAAAATAAATAATTCTACTTATTCAGTTGAAGGAATACTTCTAAAAAAACTTTTTTTAAGAGCGGACTTAAATAATTTTGAAGGTATAAAGCGTTTCTCGAGACAGATGAAAGAAATAGGCGTTGATA
>JAAZUY010000018.1 GCA_018623895.1 bacterium
TAATATAATAGACATAATAAAATTTTTTGTGAGAGGAATAAAATGAGTAAATATAGTGTAAAAAAACCAATAACAGTTCTAATGGGAACATTAATAATTATTGTACTTGGTCTTTTTTCTTTGATAAGGCTTCCTTTGACTTTGTTTCCGGATGTGAATCTACCTTTTGTTGTAACAGTAACAAGTTATATTGGTGCTAGTCCTGAAGAAATTGAACGAGATGTAACCAATCCTCTCGAAGCTGCTGTTTCAACAGTTACTAATTTTTCAAGTGTTTCCTCACAATCTAATGAAAATTTTGCAATATCATTTATTACGTTTCAAGATGGAACAAATCTAGATAGTGTTTCAGTTGAATTAAGAGAAATTATTGACAATATAAATTTTCCCGAGAATGTTGATAGTCCAAATATCTTAAGAATCAGTCCTGATTTACTCCCAGTTATGACAGTAACGATATTTAAATCATACGATAATAATATATCTGATGAAGATGCATTAGTATTGAATACAGAATGGCTTAAGAGAGATATTTTGCCAGAGCTAGAAAGTGTAACAGGTGTATCCGATGTTCAAACAATTGGTGAAGCAGATATTGTTCTTGAGGTTGATTTAGATTTAAATTCATTAGATGAATACGGATTAAGTGAAGATTTTGTCCTTTCCATAATTAATCAACAAAATGAATCTGGATTAGTTGGTGCTGCGGTTGATGAAGGAGTAATAAGACTACTATATTTGTCATCATCTCCAGATAATTTAAATGAAGTAAGAGAACTACCAATAACTTTTTTTGAAAATGAAGTTATTACATTACAAGAATTATCAACATCTATAAAATTCGTTAATCAAGGAGTTAATTCATATTCTAAAGTAAATGGACAACAAGGAATTCAAGTACAGTTTCTAAAGCAATCCGATGTGGAAATCACTGAAGTGACAAACAGTATTTTAAAGAAACTTCAAACGATGATGGATTTAGAAAACGCACAATTTGAGGTTCTAGTTAACCAAGGAGAATTTATTGAAAATTCAATCAATTCTGTCTTTCAAAACCTTTTAATAGGTGGTTTGCTAGCAATTGGTGTTCTGCTGGTATTTTTAAGAGATTTAAAACCTACAATCATCGTCGGACTAGCTATTCCAATATCTGTCATTGCTGCTTTTTTACTTATGTTTATATCTGGAATTACCTTAAATATTATTTCAATGGGTGGATTGGCATTAGGAATAGGAATGTTAGTGGATAACGCAGTGGTTGTTATTGAAAACATTTACAGAATGTTATCAGAAGGAAAAACAAAAGTAGAAGCAGCAATTTATGGTGCTAAAGAAGTGAGTGGAGCAATTGTTGCATCTACAATAACTACAGCAGCAGTCTTTCTTCCTATATTTTTTATTGAAGGATTAGTTGCAGAAATTTTCATTCCAATGGCATTAACCATTGCATTTTCTTTAGGAGCAAGTTTATTAGTAGCTTTAACACTCGTACCATCTATGTCATCTAAATTTTTATCTGAAAAGTCAGTTAAGAAGGAATCATCATTCATGAGCAATTTGAAAAAATTGTATAAGAAAAGTGTTTTGTTTTCAATTAAACATAAATTTCTTACTACTTTTTTAACCATTTTTCTTCTTATTGCATCAACAGGTATTGTTATATCAAGAGGTTTTATTCTTTTACCTCCTACCGATGAAGGCACAATAAATGTTGATATAACATTTATAAACAGTGTTGAGTTTGAAACAAAAGCTGAGTATGCAGATAGATTAACAGAGAAATTTTTATCAATTAATGATGTGGATACGGTTTCTGCAACTGTTGGTGGTGGGTTTGTATTTGGTCCTCCTCAAGCACAAGGATCAGGAGAGGTTTTATCTATGACTTTAAACTTATCCTCAAATAGATCTTCCTCAACTAAAGAAAATTCATTGATAGTGCAAGAGATTATATTAAATTTTGATTACGATCTAGTAGATGAATTAGAGGGTACCGATTTAATTGAGACCGCTGTCTCAACTCAAGATTCTTCAGGTGCAGCATTTGGTCCAAGTGGTATTAGTATTACTTTGAGAGGCTATAATCTGTTTGATTTAGAAAACATTTCTAATGATATTGTTTCAATCATGAGAAATGTAGAAGGCGTTGAAAAACCTGATAACGGAATTGCAGTTGGTGCTGATAGAATTATATTGAACGTGGACAAGAATGAAGCAATCAAATATTCTATGACTAACGCGACAGTTATTAGAAATATAAATGCAGCTTTTAATATTTTCTCAGATTTTATTGGGGATGAAACACTTACCTTACAGCTAGAGGGTATTTCTTATGAGTTGAACATTCCATCAGATTCCGTCTCAGGAATATCATTTGATCTATTTGGGGATTATGTAAACTTCTTTAGTGGTATTCAATTATTTGATGATAAAACTCTTGATTATCTTGAAGAAAACTTAGATACTTCTTTATTTGGACCTATGTATATTCCAAACTTATTTTTACCAACATATGTCCAAGGAGAACCGATTAGATTTGTTTTAAATCCAGGAATACATGTTATTCTTGGAGATGACGGAGAGATTATATCAATATCTAATCCTGGAATGGGTACACAACCATTATCAGTTTTATCAAAAGTCAATATGAGTGACCCAGATCAAAAAGTTCTTAGTTTAGAAAAAGCAACTGGTTTTGCAACAATATTTACAGACGGAAATTCTAGATTTTTAGATATTACGGCATCTATTGCTGATGGCTATAATGTTACCTTAGTTTCAAACGAAGTCGTTTCTGCGGTTAAAGAATATTTAGAGAGTGATAATTTTACATCTTATGGATCGGGCTATCAGGTTGAATTTAGTGGAGAGAATGAAGAAATAAATACTTTATTTGGTGAATTATCTATTGGATTGTTAGTTGCAATACTTATAGTATATATGGTCATGGCAATTCAATTTCAATCATTAAAATACCCATTAATAATCTTAGGTACTATTCCTTTAGCATTTACTGGAGGAATGCTTGCTTTGTTGATTACTGGAGAAAATTTGAGTCTAGTTGCACTAGTTGGTTTTGTGATTTTAGTAGGAATTGTAGTTAATAATGGAATCGTTTTAATAGACTATATTAATCAACTTAGAGAAAGAGGTCAATCCGTCATTGACTCTATTGTAATTGCAGGACAAGTTAGATTAAGACCTATCTTTATGACAGCATTAACAACAATTTTAGCTTTATTTATTTTAGCTTTAGGTATAGGAGAAGGATCCGAATTGCTTCAACCATTGGCTATAACTGCTATTGGTGGACTATTATATGCTACTCTTTTAACGTTACTTGTTGTTCCTATGATTTATGCTTTGTTTAATAGAAAGCAAATGAAAAGAGAATATAAAACTAAAAAGTGATTTTATAATTGGATAAACAAATATATATACGTGTTATAATAAATAATTAGAAAACAATATATGAAAAAAGGAGGAGGACGTATTATGAATTATGTATTTGCATTTTCTTTAACGCTCTTTGCAGGGCTATCAACAACTTTTGGAGTAATTTTTGCGTTTAACAAAAAAATAAAAAAAGAAACACTCTTACCTATTGGTCTTGGAATCAGTGCAGGGGTTATGATTTATGTATCATTCGTTGAAATAATACCTAAGTCATTTGAAGCGCTAAATTCTGTTTATGATCAAAGCACAGCAAATTTTTATACAACTTTATCGTTTTTTCTTGGAATAGGTGTTATGGCATTAATTGATTATTTAATACCAAAAAAAGATAATCCACATGAGTATAAAGAAGATTTTAAAGTGGATCAAGCAACCAAAGATGAAACAAAAAAACATTCATTGATGAGACTCGGAATATTTTCTGCAATTGCAATTGCACTTCATAATTTTCCTGAGGGTCTTGCAACATTCATTGCAGCTTTAAAAGAGCCTGAACTTGGAATTTCAATAGCTATAGCTATTGCAATACATAATATCCCTGAGGGAATATCAATTGCAATACCGATATATCAAGCAACAGGATCTAAGAAAAAAGCATTTTGGTATACTTTTTTTTCAGGATTTGCTGAACCTGTAGGAGCTTTAATAGGTTATTTACTTTTGAATCAATTTTTTAGTGATGCTATGTTTGGGTTCTTATTTGCTGCAGTCGGTGGAATTATGGTTTATATTTCTTTGGATGAGCTCCTTCCTACGGCTGAAAGATTTGGAAAACATCATTTAGCAATTACTGGTGTAATAATTGGTATGATTATCATGGCAATAAGTTTATTATTATTTTAAGGTAGGATAGGATATGGATATAATCGAGGCAAAAAAGATATATTTAAAGGTAAGAAAAAAACTAAAAGCATATGAATATTTAACGTGGTTAGCAAGTTGGGATGCTGAAACTGAATCACCAGAGGGTACAGTTGAATATAGGTCTAATCAAATGGAAATTATAACTAGAGAAATTTATGATATTGAGTCAGATTCTGAATATGTAAATTCTATTGATCTACTCTATAAGAATAGGGAAGACCTTGACAGAGAATTCTCAAGGGAAATCTTGCTTAAACATAAAGAATTGATGATAATCAAAAAAATTCCTAAAAATGAATATATTCAGCACCAAGTATTATTGGGAAAAAGTTTTCACATATGGAATAAAGCTAAAATTAATAATGATTTTACTGACTTTAAACCTATTTTAAAAAAAATTGTTGATTATCAACGTAATTTTGTAAAATATCTTGAAACTAAGAATTTAAGTGGATATGACATTCTTTTGGACCTATATGAAGAGGGTTATACTCAAAAAGAATATGATAAATTTTTTAGTGCAGTTAAAGAAAAGTTATTACCTTTCGTCAAGTCTAAGATTAATTCACCAAACCAAGAGAATATCTACTTTAATAGTCAATCTTTTGATATTTCTAAGCAAAAAGAATTTTCAGAGTATTTATTAGATGTCTTTTCTTATGATAGAAAGCACGGCTTATTAAAAACATCTGCTCATCCATTCACTTCAGGTGTAACAAGTGTAGATACAAGAATAACAACAAGATATGATAAAAAAAATTTAATTTCTTCAATTTTCTCGACAATTCATGAACTAGGACACGCAATCTATGAAATGCAAAATCACAAGAAATATGATCAAACATTTCTACATGGAGGAACCTCATTAGGTATTCATGAATCGCAATCAAGGTTTTATGAAAATATGATTGGAAAGTCAAGGGCATTTTGGGAGGTACATTATAAAAAACTTAAAGAAATTTTTATCCCACAGTTTGATAATATTAATCTTGACGAATTTATGAAGATTGTGAATAAGACTAAGGCTTCTTTAATAAGAGTTGATGCAGACGAACTTACATATGTATTGCACATAATGATAAGGTATGATTTAGAAAAACAATTAATAAACGGAAATCTTGAAGTAGAAGATCTTCCAACTGCTTGGAATGAAAAAACTAAAGAATATTTGGGAATAACTCCAATGGATTTAAAAACTGGGGTATTACAAGATATTCATTGGTCTTATGGATCTTTTGGTTATTTTCCAACTTATGCCCTTGGTTCAGCATATTCGGCTCAAATTTATAGCTCTATGAATAAAGAAATATCCATAATCGATTGTATAAAAAACAATGAAATTTTTAAAATTAATGAGTGGTTAAAGAATAAGATTCACAAGTATGGTAGAACAAAAACACCTAAAGAAATAATTAAGTTAGCAACAGGTGAAGATTTCGATCCAAATTATTACATTAATTATTTGAAAAAGAAGTATGAATAATCAAAGAAATAAAATAGACCAAAAAATTTTCAAAGGAAAAGTGGTAGATTACTCTCATGATGGAAGAGGAGTAATAAAAATAAATAAAAATGTAATTTTTGTACCAAATCTATTGATCGGTGAAGAGGCAACTGTAAAAATTACCAAGGAAAATAAAAACTTTAAAATTGGACAAGTACAGGAAAGAATTACAACCAGTTCAGAAAGAGTTGTACCAAAATGTCAATATTTCGATTTATGTGGAGGTTGTCAACTTCAACATATGTCGTATAAACATCAATTAGAAATGAAACATTTAAGAGTAAAAAATGCTCTTCAGCACATATCAAAATTATACCTAAAAATTGATCCAATAATTCCTTCAAGTTATGAAACTAAATATAGAAATAAAATTCAAATGAGTTTTTCTAATAATGGAAAAGATCTAATATGTGGATTTTATAAGCAAAAAACTCAAAATATTATTCAAATCAATGAGTGTTTGATTGAACATCCTGAGGGTAACACAATCATACAATCTCTAAGAAAGTTACTCCAATCATATAAATTTAAAGCGTATGATCCAATTAGTAAGAAAGGTTGGATAAAATATGCAATCGTAAAAAAAGGAGTATTTACGAATCAAATAATGTTAATAATTGTCTCTAATGACAAAATGTTTAGAAAAGAAAAACAAATTGTCAACGAACTTCTTCAAAGACATAAAAATATTAATACAATCATACATCACAATAGTAATTCTAATTACCACACTTTAGGCGGAGAAAGTAGAGTAATATATGGAGAAGGATATATCTATGATGAAATTAAAAATTATAAATTTAGGATAACTCCAGAATCCTTTTATCAAGTAAATCCCTATCAAGCGGTAAAATTATATGATGAAGCAATAAAAGTTCTAAACCCTAAAAAAGGTGATTTAGTTTTAGATGCATATTGTGGTGTTGGAACGATAAGTTTGCTTATATCAAAAAAAGTACATAAAGTTTTTGGAGTAGATAATATCAAAGAAGCAATAGAAGACGCAAAAGTTAATTCTAAATTAAACGAATCAAGTAATTGCGAATTTATTTGCGAAAAAGCATCGATATACTTGGAAAATAGTAAAATAAAATTTAATTCAATAATTGTTGATCCACCCAGGGATGGATTAAAATCAAATTTTATCAACGCCTTGATTATTAATTTGCCAGAAAAAATTTTATATATATCGTGTGAACCATCTTCATTAGCTAGAGACTTGAAGCAACTGAAAAAGTATTATATAATATCAAAAGTTCTACCAGTAGATATGTTTAGTCAAACTTATCACGTTGAAACTATAACATTATTAATAAGAAAATAGAGGAAAAAAATGTTTAAAGTAATTTTATATTATTATTACTTAGAAATAAAAGATGTAGATAAATTTTTAAAACAACATTTAAATTTTTTTGAAGGTCTTGATATCAAAGGAAGAATAATTATTTCTCAAGAGGGAATTAACGGGACATTATCTGGTTTAGAAGAAGACGTAGACAACTATATGAACTTTGTTAAAGAGGATTTAGGTTTAGAAAAAATTAATTTTAAAATTGATGATTGTGATAGTCATGTTTTTCCAAAACTATCAATCAAAATAAAGCCAGAATTATGTAATTTATCTTTAAATGAAAATATTGATCCAACTCAATTAACTGGAAAACATTTAAATCCAAAGTTATTTTATGACATGATGCTTGATCCAAGCACAGTAATAATTGATGCTAGAAATGATTATGAATTTAATTTAGGTCATTTTAAGGGTGCTATTAATCCAAAAATAAATCATTTTAGAGATTTGCCAAAATGGTTTGATGAAAACATAGATAAATTTAAAAATAAAAATGTTTTGACTTATTGCACTGGAGGAGTTAGATGCGAAAAATTTAGTGGATATATGATAAAAAAAGGTATCAAAAATGTTTTTCAACTTGATGGTGGCATAGTCTCTTATAGGGATGATCCAAAAACTATGGGTAAATTGTGGAAAGGAAAGTGCTATGTTTTCGATCAAAGAATATCTATTCCTATAAATAAAATTAATCCCGAAGTCGTGGGAAAAGATTATATCTCTGGGGAGCCTTGCGAAAGATATATTAATTGTTCAAATCCTAAGTGTAACAAACATATTTTGCTTACAATTGAAAATGATAAGAGGCTTAAGGGAACATGTTCTCAAGTTTGTTTAGAAATTGTAAATGATTCAATTAAAAATAAAGAAACCGAAATTTATAAAAGAGCACCTTAGGTGCTTTTTTTGTAATCTATTAATTTCTTTTTTTGTAACTCACTTAGTGCTTTTGGTCTTTTTGTTTCAGTATCAATGTGAACAATAACAGAAGTTGACTTTGAAACTAAAACCTTATCTTGAAAAATTGCTTGTTCAAAAGTTATAGAGGTTCTTCCTATTTTAGTAATATTTAAACCAATTTCAACATTTCCTGGCCAAAAGATTTCTTTTAAAAAATCAAGACTAGCTTGCGCAATAACAAATGCACCACTACTATCATGAAATTTCTTTTCCTGAGAGTATAGCAATTCACATCGATTAGTTTCATAGAATCTTAAAAACATCACATTATTGACATGCCCTTGCCTATCTGTGTCACCATATCTTAATTTATCAAAAGATTTGAATTTAAAATCCGATAAGAGTATCTTTTGTTTTTGGGAATTCATGTGTTTGTATGTCCTTTCGTATGTTTATAAAAAAAATCTTGTTATACTAATTATATCATCTAATATAGGAGAAATATATATGTTAATTGCTGTTACTGGGAGCTCAGGGACAATTGGAAAAGAATTGATTAAGACTATTACAAATCGTAAGCATAATTTTTTGCAAATGAACAGAGGAGATTTGGATATAAATAAAGAAAATGAAGTTATCAATTTTTTAAACTTAAATAAACCTGATGCAATAATCCATCTTGCAAAGGCGGATAAAAATTATACTAGAGTACTATTAGAATGGTCTAAAAAAAATAATACGAAATTCGTCTTCACATCTACTTATAAGGTTTTTAGTGGAAAAAGATTAGATGCACCATATCAAGTATATGACAGACCTGACGGGACTGATGAATTTGCTCAATACAAAATAGAATTAGAAGACTTGGTATTTGATATTTATCCTGAGAGCTATGTCGCTAGATTAGCATGGCAAATAGGTAAAAAACCAGGTGGATATAATATGCTTTCATTTATTAAAGACCAAATTGATAAAAGAGGAATAATTCATGCATCAAAAAATCTTTACCTTTCTGCAATGTTTTTAGAAGATACAACAAATGCTTTAATAGATCTAATTGAATCGTATATGCCTGGATTGTATCATTTAGAATCAAATGATGGATTTTCATTCTTTGACATCATTTATTTTTTGAAACACACACTGGGACACGAATGGATAATTCTGGGTGATAATAAAAAATTCTCAAAAAATGATCTTATGGAGAATAATAAGATTAAAGTTAGAACTTTTACAGAACTTGGTATGAAGCATCATAAGTAGTAATAAAATGATATAGTTTTGACAACAAGAATAGAATTTGTTAGAATTATCATAGCAAATCGGAGGAAATATGATA
>JAAZUY010000019.1 GCA_018623895.1 bacterium
CAGCTATACTAATCATTTTTAAGTTATGTTCTTTTTTGTATCTTTCAAGATCATTTAATCTTGCCATTGAACCATCATCATTCATTATTTCACAAATGATACCTGCAGGGTTCAAATCAGCTAATTTCGCTAAATCAACACTAGCTTCTGTGTGGCCTGCCCTTTTTAACACGCCCCCCTCCTTAGATTTTAAAGGAAATACATGTCCTGGTTTTCTTATGTCTTCGCTTTTTGTTTTATCATCTAACAAAGCTTTAATAGTATCTGATCTTTCTCTAGCAGAAATTCCAGTCTTTACACTTTTTGAATCTACTGAAATAGTAAAATCTGTTCTATAAATATCACTATTTTCCTTTACCATTGAATTAATCCCGAGTCTTTTTAGTCTAGATTCAACCATAGGAACACAAATTAATCCTCTTGCATGTTTTGCCATAAAATTTATTGCCTGTGGTGTAACTTTTTCCGCTGCCATGACTAAATCACCCTCATTTTCTCTATCTTCATCATCAACAACAATAATCATATTTCCTTTTCTGATCTCTTCAATAGCCTCTTCAATTGTGTTAAACTTCACCTTATTATTTTTTTGCATTTTTGTCAACCTCCAGATTATAATTCATTACCATTTTTTCAACATATTTAAACATCATGTCAACTTCAACATTCATTATGTCTCCTACTTTTTTAAGCTTCATCGTTGTATGTTCCCATGTGTGTGGTATTATAGAAACTTGAATCATATCTTTCTTATTTTCTGAAATTGTTAGACTTATTCCATCGAGTGTTATTGATCCTTTATGGACAATATATTTATCTAAATCGTTATATATTCTAATAAAAAATCTATAAGAACCATTTTCTTTAACTATTTTTTCTATTCTTGCTTTCCCATCTATATGACCTGAGACCATATGACCACCAAGTCTGTCTCCAAGCTTCATAGCTTTTTCAAGATTTACAAATTCACCTACATCAAGACTCTCTAAATTTGAAACTTTTATAGAATCCGTCATCACATCCACATCAAAAAAATCATTACTTAACTCCTTTGCTGTTAAACATAATCCGTTGACTGCAATAGAATCTCCAACTGAAACATCATCTAGAAAATTTGTTTTTATTCTAAACTTGATAAAATTTGATTTATCTTCTTTTTTTATTATTTGTCCTTTTGCTTGTACTAAACCCGTAAACATTATCCTATATCTCCTTTCACCTTTATATCGTTTTCAATAATCTCAAATTCTGTATTTTTTAGAGTAATCGCATTTGATATTCTATCCACATCAATATTATTTAATGAATTTATCCCACCAATAAATTTTGATGCTATGTAGACTATAACAGAATTTACTTTTCTTTCTCTGATGAAACTTTCATGAACTTTTCTTCCTCCTTCAACTAGAACACTTTGAATATTCAATATTGATAATTGTTTAACAACAGAATCTAAATCCAATAAATTATTTTTGGATTCTACAAAAATAATTTTGTTATATCTGTTCTCTATTTTTTTTTGTTTTGATTGCTTCATATTAGCAGTGAAGATGATAGTTGATAATTCATCATTTAATACGTTCGAATCAATCGGAATTCTTCCATTTGTGTCTAATACAATTCTAGTTGGTTGTTTTTCAAATCCTTCAATATCCCTAACATTTAATCTTGGATTATCTTCTATAATTGTTTGAACACCAACTAGTATAGACTGGTATTTAGATCGTTCATTGTGAACATCTAATCGAGATTTTTTAGATGTGATCCATTTTGATTCCCCTTTATCCGTGCTATATTTTCCGTCTAAAGATAATGCCATTTTTGATGTTATGAAAGGTTTATTATATTTCATAAAAAAATTATAATGTTTATTTAATCTTAAACACTCTTCCTCTAGACAACCACATTCAACTGCAATTCCTGAGTCTTTTAATCTTTTTATTCCACTTCCACTTACCTTTGGATTAGGATCAACAGTACCAATTATCACTTTATTTATTCCTGAATCGATGATTGCATCTGTGCAAGGTGGTGTTTTACCTATATGGTTACATGGTTCTAACGTTACATAAAGAGTTGCCCCATTTAAATTTCCATCAGATTTAATTAATGCGTTTATTTCTGCATGGTTAGATCCATAAAGTTCGTGATAACCTTCAGAAATTATAGAGTTATCTTTGACAATAACTGCACCAACTTTAGGATTAGGATAAACATTTTCTTTGGCATAAGAAGCAATTTCTATTGCTCTTTTCATAAATTTACTCATAATACTCCCAATAAAAAAACCCTTATACAGGGCAACAAAAAAAGATAACTTCTTTCATCCAGACTATACTGTCGGTAATGGAATCTAACCATTTCCTGCAAATTTGCTCGCGGACTATACCGCCGATCGGGAATTTCACCCTGCCCTGAAGTTAAGTAAATTATAGCATAGTTTATTTTTTTAATACGAACTAAACTAAACTTTGTGAGATTATGAAAATGAATTACTATATGTGCTTTTAGCAAGAAAAATTACCAAACACGCAAAAGAAACATGTTATAATGTTTTTAATAGGTGATAAATGCTATCTGTTTTTTTCAAGGATTCAATTCCTTTTTATGCTTTTTATCTAATTACAATCTTTTGGATTTTAGAGTTTATATACTTTCCTTCAAAAAATAAAAGCTCAAAGAAGATTGAAAAAAAAACATTTTTTAGAATACTATTTTCTATTCTTTTTACAATTTTTATGAATATAATTATGTTATTATCTTTTGATTTTTTCTACAACCCTCTGTATTTGCAAATTATATCATTAATATTGTACTTTTTTGGATTATGTTTGCGTTTATCATCACTTTTTTTCTTGGGATCAAATTTTTCAAGAAATTTATCTATTAATGAAAATCAGAAATTGGTTTCAAACGGTCCATTTAGATATCTTAGACATCCCTCTTATTTGGGTCTATATATGCTAACTATTTGTGTTCCGCTTTTCTTTGGAAATCTTATTTTATTTATATTTGCACTAGTTTACATGTTCTATGCTATAAAAAAAAGGATCGAAATAGAGGAAATGCTCCTCGAAAAAATGTTTGGTCATGAATATATCGTATGGAAGAAAAAAAGATTTATTTTCATTCCATTTATTTACTAAGGAGATAATCTAATGAAAAAAATTACAATCATTGGTGGAGGGCTTGGAGGAATGAGTGCTGCTATTTCTCTTGCCAAAAATAAAGATTTTATGATTACTCTGATTGAAAAAAATAATCATTTAGGAGGAAAACTAAATGTAAAGAAAATGGATGGATTTACATTTGATTTAGGTCCATCTATATTTACTATGCCTCATTATTTTGATAAACTTTTTAGCATACATAATAAGAATAGAAAAGATTATTTTGAGCTAGTTCCAGTAAGTCCACATTGGAGGAATTTTTTTGAAGATGGCAAAATTATTGATCTGAAAGATTCTTTGGAAAAAATGAAAAACGAAAAATCCATTTCTAGAAAAGATTTTGAAGAATTAAAAAAGTTTTATACATATTCTGAAAAACTATACACTTTTACAAACGAGGTATTGTTTAAAAATCAATCTGAAAACTTCATACAGACAATGCAACACTATCCTATCCATAAAATTATTCCTGATAGTGATTATTTTAAAACTATGGATGAGGGAATCAAACAATATATAAGTAACCCCTATTTAATTGATATACTAAATTATTTCATAAAATATGTGGGATCAAGCCCCTTTGATTCTCCTGCAGTTTTAAACCTTCTACCTTTCATTCAATGGAAATTTGGTCTTTGGTATGTAAAAGGTGGTATGTTTGAAGCTTCTAAAGGCCTAACTAAATTAATTGAAGAACTTCCAAATATAAAAGTAGTCCTGGAATCTGAAGTAGATAGTGTCAATTATATTAAAAAAGAGATTAAGTCTGTTTTTCTTAAAGATAAAACTGAAATTCTTACAGATATTTTAGTTTCTAATATGGAAGCAATACCCTTTTACAAATATATATTAAAATTAAAAGAAAAAAAGTATAAACGATTACTAAAATATGGGCCAGCTTGTTCTGGTTTTGCACTTCATCTTGGGGTTAAAAAAATATATCCTCAGCTAGCTCATCATAATTTCTTTTTTTCAAAAGATTTAAGAAAAAACTTTGAATGTATTTTTCACAATCATGAATTACATGATGATCCAACTATATACTTAGTTGCCCCTATGAAAACTGATCCAAATCAAGGTCCTGATGGCCATGAAATTATCAAGATATTACCACATATATCTGTTATTGATCCAAAAAAACCCTTTACTTCTGAAGAATATAATAATTTTGAAAATTACATTTTAGATAAATTAGAAAGAATGGGTCTAAAAGACCTTAGAAAAAATATAGTTTCACGAGAACTTTGGACTCCTGAGAAAATTCAACAAACATATTATTCTAATCAAGGATCAATATATGGTGTTGAAGCAAACCGCAAAAAAAATCTGGGTTTTAAAATCCCTAAAAAGTCTCACCTGTTCAATAACTTGTTTTTTGTTGGAGGAACAACTAATCCCGGAGGTGGAATGCCCATGGTTGTATTATCAGGACAACAAGTTGCAGAACAAATTATAAAAAAGTTAAATAAATAATAAATTTACTTGAATAATTTTTTTAGAAGATTTAATTTTTTCTTATTATATGGAGGATATACTGAAATATCTATTTTTGATGAACTGTGCATTACAGCTCTCAAATGAGAAAAAGTATTGAAAGAATATTTTCCATTATATCTTCCAATTCCGCTTTCACCAACTCCACCAAAAGGAAGATCTAAATTCGTAATTTGAAGAAGAGTGTTATTAATTGCAGCTCCACCAAATGATAATTTACTCATAACATATTTTATATTTTTTTTACTTTCAGAAAATATATAAAATGCTAGTGGTTTGCTTTTTTTACTTAAATAATCTACTACATCTTCTAATTTTTCAAATGATGAGACAGGTAGTATCGGACCAAAAATTTCTTCATTCATCAATCTGTCGTTTTCACTTGCATCAATAATTACTTGAAGACCAGCATTATCATTATTCTTTTTCCCATCGATTAAAAATTTAGAATCTTTTACTAATTCTGATAATCTTTTTTCTTTATCTTTGTTTATGATTTTTGAACTTATTTGATTCTTAAATTTTGTTGAGTAAATTTCTTTTAATCTTTTGTAAAACTTATCAATTATTTTCTTTGAAACAAAGACATAGTCTGGAGAAACGCAGGTTTGTCCTGAATTAAGTAGTTTGCCTCGTAAAATTCTTTTAATTGAAACGTCAATATTTGCTGTTTCATCAACAATTACTGGAGATTTCCCCCCCAATTCAAGTGTAACTGGAATAAGATTTTCAGCTGCTTTTTTATAGATAATATGCCCTACTTTTGTTGAACCGGTGAAAAAAATGTGATCTATTTTTGATTCTAAAATCTTATTAAAGGTTTCAGGACCTCCAATTTCAACTTTTATATATTTTGGGTCAAATGATTCCTCAATAATTTTTTTAATAATTATCCCTGTATTTTTTGCTAATTCACTGGGTTTGATTGTGATAACATTCCCTGCTGCTATCGCACCAATAAGAGGCACAATTACTAATTGAAAAGGATAATTATACGGACCTACAATAAGAACTCTCCCTAAAGGAACTTTCTCGATTTTTGAATGTGAATAAAAGTGAAATAAAGGTGTTTTGACTTTTGTTGGTTTCATCCAAGAACGTAATCTTTTTAAAGTATGATTTAAGGCATATATAACGTATCCAAACTCAGACTGATAAGATTCAAATTCAGTCTTATTTAAATCTTTTTTTAATGCTCCTATGATTTCTTTTTCAAAAATTAAAAGTTGCTTTTTTATTTTTTTCAATGCATTTATTCTAAATTCATAACTTAATGTAGAACCTTCATAAAAATAATTTTGTTGATTATTTATTTTCATTTACTATGCTCCTTATTGTAATGATATATCATATTTATAATTATATCATTTATAAATTTTAATACCTTAAAAAAAAAGCATTCATGGAATGCTTTAAGAAAATTTATCATAATATACGTTTTTTTCTTTTATGTTATGTTTGTTTAATACTTTTATACAAGCATCTATCATACCTGGTGAACCGCATAGGTATGCTTCATGGTTTGATAAATCATCAACCATTAAGTCTAATACCTCAGTAATTAATCCGGTTGGACCTTTCCAATTATCTTCTTTGAGAGGTTCTGATAATGCTGGAATATACTTAAAATTAGGAAACTCTTTTTCTAGTTCTATAAACTCCTCAGTAAAATATAGGTCCCTAACTGCTCTGGCACCGAAAAAATATTTTACTTCTCTATTCATACCTAATTCTTTTAATCTGTAAAGTATAGATCTTATTGGTGCTTTTCCTGATCCTCCTGCAATACATATAATTGGTTTATTTGAATCCTCTTGCAAATAAAAATCTCCAAAAGGTCCAATTAGCGTGATTTTATCCCCTTTTTCAACAGCTTTGTGTACAAATGTAGTTGCTTGGCCCTTAGGTACATACCTAATTATCATTTCAACAAATTCTTTCTCTGATGGATTTGAAGCTAATGAGTATGCCCTAACCACTTCAATTCCTGGAACTTTAATTTGCATAAATTGGCCTGGTTTAAAATCTATTGTACTCGGGTTAATTAATTTAAATCTAACTAATTTAATGTCGTATGTTAAATCCTCAACATGCTCAACGATTGTTTCAAAATCTTTTGCAGATAAAAGTCCTGGCGGTAAAACGATCTTCATATCAGGTTTAACTTTTTGTTGACACGAAAGTCTTACTCCTGATTCAATTTCTTGTTGGTTGAGAAATGGTTCTTCCGTTGGTTTTACACTAGGTACATCATCAATAAGTCTAAATTTACATGTTCCACAAGTGGCTTTACCTCCACAAGCTGAAGGAAGAAAAACTTTGTTTTGAGAAAGTGTTGTTAAAACAGTTTCATCTCCATAAACAACAAGTTGATTATCTCCGTTTATAGTAATTGTCTTTGGTTTAGAACCGCCTAATAAAAGTTCTAAAATAACTAATAAAGCAGTTATAATTATTAATATTCCAAATATTATCAATGGTAAATATAAATTCATTTTTCCTCCTAAAATGCCATCCCAGCGAATCCTGAGAATGCAAGTGCTAGTATTCCTAATATTATGAAAACTATCGCACGACCTTTTAACCCTTTTGGTAAATCACCTACTCTAAGAAGTTTTTCTCTTATCGAAGCAACTAAAACTATTGCCAATAACCACCCTAATGAAGAACCAAATGCAAATACCACAGTCTCCGCGAAGCCATAATCTCGTGTGACAAAAAATTGACTTACTGCTAAGACAACACAATTGACTGTAATAAGTGGCAAATAAATTCCAAAAGAACTATACAATGATGGTAGATATTTTTCTAATAGTATTTCAAGCACTTGAACAGTTGCTGCAATTGTAATTATAAAAGTTAATAGACTTAAATCTGTCGTTCCTGTTGAAACTAATAATGTGTAAATAGGATAATTAATTGTAGCTGTAAGAGTTACAACAATTACAACAGCTATCCCCATCCCTCTAGCATTTTTCACGTTTGTAGATATTGCTATAAGAGGACACATACCTAATATCAATGTTAATGCAATGTTATTGCTTAAAATTGTTGAAATAAAAAAATCTAACATCTTTTATTCCTCCTCGTATGATTTGGCCCAAGTTCTTAAAATCCAAATCATTAATCCAACTATAAAAAATGCTCCTGAAGCGGTTCCCATTGAAGCCCAGCGTGTAAAATTTTCAGGTAAAATTTCAATTCCAAATAAGGTTCCAAATGCTAAAGGTTCTCTAATTAAAGCAACTAAGACAATCACAAATGTATAACCCATTCCACTAAAAAAGCCATCAATTAATGAATATTTCCAAGGATTTTTTATTGCAAAAGCTTCTGATCTACCCATAACTATACAGTTAGTAATTATCAAACCAACATACGCTCCTAATGACTTATAAATATCTGGAAAGTAAGCTTGAAGAAATTTTTGTACAAAAATTGTAAATGTTGATATTATAATCATGTAAGTTACAATTCGTAATTTTGCAGGTATATAATTTCTAAATATTGCCACAAATAATGAACTAAACATCGTTACAAATGTAACACCAAAACCCATTGCTAGGGCGTTTGGAACAGTATTTGATATTGCTAATGCACTACATATTCCCAAAACTGCGACAAAAATCGGGTTACTTGTTTTCATGCTATTTTTAATTATGTTGTACCACTTGGTATATCTGAGCTTAATCCATTTCATTTAATTTTTCTCCTCAAGTAACTGCTTATGAATAAAATAGCTCTCTGTTAAAATTGCCTCAAAACTATCTGAAGTTTTTGTTGCACCCGCTAATTGATCAACTTCGTATGGTAAATTTTCATCTCCAAGAGGTCCAATGATAAGTAGTCTTTGCGAACCAATGTTGAGTGGTAAATCTTTAAATTGGTCTAAGAAACCCCTTGAAGATACATCTTTTCCAAGTTGTTCTTCCTGTTGAATAACCGACAAGTCTACAATATGTTCCAAGTTTTCATCTAGAGTCATAACACCAATTATATCACCCCAAACACCAGCTTGATCGAATATTCCAAATACAAATGAAATTGTTTTTGTTGCATCACAAAAGTATACATTTAGTTCTTTGTTTTCGTAATAAAATTTCTGTACTTCTATTTCACTTTCAAAGACATCAAATAGATCATCATCATTAAATTCCAAATTGTTATGTGTTAAAATCGCTCTGTAAAAATCTTCGTTTTGATTCTGCTCAATTCTTTTTGAAAATAATAAATCCATTGAAATAAATGCAGTTGAAGTAAGCAGGGCAAGAACAAAGATGTAAATTAATAAATCAATATATCTTTTCATTTTTTAACCTCTAATTTGTTTTTTTCCAACATCGGTGATATGGCATTCATGATTATCAAGGAGTAAATAATTCCTTCTGATGCTGTTGCAAATCCTCTTATCAAAACAGTTATGAGAGCTATACCAAGTCCATAAAAAACTTTTGATATGTTCCCCATTGGTGTTGTTGATTCATCAGTTGCTACAAAAAATGCTACAAATAACAATTGTCCCTGTAATAATCCTAAAAATGGATCACTTAATTGATCGGGATAAAATAGTCCAAAAACAAAAGTAAATAAAGTAGTAAAAAAGATTATTGAAAGCGGTACAAGATAATTTATTGATTTTAAAAGAATCATTGTAAATCCTAGTACTAAAACTAATATCAATAGTGTAGACCCCGTTGGTCCCGAA
>JAAZUY010000020.1 GCA_018623895.1 bacterium
CACCTAATTGATTAAATATTTTAGATGCTGTGTCGGGCAAAAAAGGTTGAATTAATACACCTATAAATCTTATTGTTTCTGTTAAATTATACAAAACAGTGTCTAATTCGTTATTCATGTTCTTTTTATAAAGTTTCCAAGGTTCAGTAAATTCAATATACTTGTTGGCTTTGCGAGCTAAAATCATTATTAACTCTAACGAATCAGAAACCTTTATTTCTTCCATTAATTTTCTCATTTTAGGAAGAACTTCTAATGCAAACTTCGGCAGATCGAATTCAAATGATCTCATATTTAAAGGTTTATGTAGTTTTCCATCTCTATATTTTTTTATCATACCTATAGTTCTATTCAATAAATTTCCTAGTGTGTTTGATAAATCTGAGTTGTTTCTTTCAATGATTAATTCATAAGTCATATTCCCATCTTCTGAAAATGGAATTTCATGCAAAACATAATATCTTATAGTATCTAAACTGAAGTACTTAAGAAGATCTTTTGTATACATAACATTTCCTTTTGACTTGCTCATCTTACCTTTGTCAATTAAAACCCACGGATGACCAAATATTTTTTTTGGTAATGGTAGATCAAGTGCCATCAAAATAATTGGCCAATAAATAGTATGAAATCTAAGTATGTCTTTTCCGATCAAGTGTAAGTCTGCGGGCCAATACTTTTGCATCATCAAACTGCTTTTTTTTGTATTATATTCTAATCCAGTAATGTAATTTGATAAAGCATCAATCCATACATAAATTATATGTTTTTTATCAAATTCAACTGGAACTCCCCATTCAAAAGATGTTCTTGATATTGATAAATCATGTAAATCTTCTTTTAAAAAATTTTGAATCATTTCATTTTTTCTTTTTTCTGGCTGAATAAATTCAGGGTTTTTTTCAATATGACTGACAAGCTTTTCTCTGTACTTAGACATTTTAAAAAAATATACTTCTTCCTCCATCCACTCTAGTTTATCTCCTCTGGGTCCTTTTCCATCAATTATATCTTTTTCTAAAACAAATGATTCCTCTGATACTGAATACCATCCTGAATATTTTCCTAAATATATATCACCCTTCTCATATAATTTTTTAAAAATATCTTGAACTATTTTTTTGTGATTACTGTTTGATGTTCTTACAAAATTATCATAGGAAATATTAACTGAATCGTAAATACTTTTAATGTTTCTGCTTACTTGATCGACATATATTTGGCTTTTTATATTTCTTTTTTTTGCAGCTTTTTCTATTTTTAAACCATGTTCATCTGTTCCAGTCTGAAATAAAACATCGTATCCATCTAGTCTTTTAAACCTTGCTATAGCATCGGCCAGTATCACCTCATATACATTTCCAATATGTGGTGTATCTGAAGCATATGCGATTGCAGTTGTTATGTAATAATTTTTTTTCAATTTTATTTATCCTCTCTTAAAATCTTAACAATTCTATAAACATCTTTTTTTGAAATTTTCAATTCTTTTGAAACTATTTCCATACTTTTTTTATGTTCAACACCCATATCTATAAACTTATAGTACTCTTTCAAAACTTCTTTATTAGAATATTTATCATTTTTTTTTGCTTCTTCGACTAGGATAACATACTCTCCTTTATTTATAAAATTCATTTGGTCCACATCTTTTAATTCAAAATAGCTTATGGTCTCAAATTTTTTTGTAAGTTCTCTAGCCAAAGTAATTTTTCTATTGCCTAAAAACTTGTACATTATCAATAGCGTTTCCTTTATTCTTTTAGGACTCTCAAAGAATACTGAAGTACATAGTAATTTATTTATACCATTTAATACTGATTCGTAACTCTTTTTTTTACGAGGAAAAAATCCATAAAAGTAGAATGGATAGGGTGAAAGATTTGAAGTTACTAAAGCAGCCAAGATTGAACTTGCACCGACAATTGGTACAACTTTTATATTCTCATCTATACACTTTTTAACAAGCTTGTGTCCAGGATCAGAAACAAGAGGTGTTCCCGCATCAGATATAAGTGCCACTGACATATTCTCGATCTTTAAGTAATTTATTGCCTCATTCAAAATTTTCTCTTCATTATAATCATGAAAAGACCTTAGTTTTGTTTTAATGTTGTAATGTGTCATTAGTTTCCTGGACCTTCGAGTATCTTCACATAATATAACGTCTACATTCTTCAGTATTTCTACCGCTCTGTAAGTTATATCATTCAAATTTCCTATTGGTGTAGAAACAATATAAAGTGTACTAACTAAAATTTTTTCCATGAGTTTCAATTTATTTTGTAAATGGTTTTTAATTCCATCGACATTTCTCCTTTATCATTATAAAGAACCAAGGGTGGTTGTGTGAAAACCCCCTCATTAGAATTTTTGACGAGTTTAATCAAAACTAAATTTGGTTTTTTAAAAACATATGGATGTACGAATCTTAATTCTTTAGTTTCAAACATATAGTTTTTAGAAATATTTATAACTTCCGTAAGCCTTTCTGGTTTAAAACTTAAATATAGAGAACCCTTGCTTTTTAAAGACTTTGATGCAGACTTCAATAATGAATCTAAATCAATTTTGATTTCATGTCTTGCAATTTGTCTTAAGGTGCTTTTGCTGATTTTAATATTCTTTGTTTTTTTAAAATACGGTGGATTTGAAACAATAACGTCTGCATTCTTTATATCAATTTCTCTTATATCCTTGTTTATAACAAAAAGTTTTTTTTGTAAAACATTTCTATTTATATTCTTTTCCGCTAATCTAAATAATTCTTCTTGAATTTCTATTCCTGTAATTTTTGAATCTGATTTAAGACTCAAATAAAACATTAAAACACCGTTTCCACAACCAAAATCATAAATATTTTTAATTTTTTTATTTATCTTTCCTACAAAATTTGCCAACAAGATTGAATCTAGATTATATTTGTTTCCTTTGACTTGATAAATTTTATATGGGGTACCTATTAAATCTGTTAACATTTATTTTTCCATTTTTTCAATATAGTAGAAGATTGTGTGGGCAAGTTTTCTTCTTAACATGTCTATATTTACATTATATTTTACTTGATTATTTATGTCGTATACTGTACTGAGGATTTTGTAAACTAAACTATTTCTTTTTTTATTTTTCTTTAAATAATTAATAAAAAAATTTTCTAAGATTCTAGTGAAACAAATAAACATTTCTTTATTCTCTATAACAAACGTGGTGTTTTCAATAAACCAATTTTCTGATAGTTTTTTCTCCTCCATTAATATACTAAAATTTTCAATAAATTTTCTTAAATGATCAATATTTTCATTTTTGATATAATTTTTTGCTTTATCAATATCTGTAGTTAATGTAGAAAGAAAGGAAACAAGTTTTTTATCATATCCCAAATCTTTCAAGCCCTTTTCTATTTGCTTTTTTGTAACTTTGTTTGTAAATAGAATTTGACATCTTGATTTGATAGTGTTTAAAACAGTATTTAAATTCTCAGTAAAAAGTAATCCTATTGTATTCTGAGGGGGATCTTCCAAAAATTTGAGAATTGCGTTTGATGACTGTTTGTTCATCTTCTCTACACCATCAATTACAAATATCCTTGTTTCATTTTTAAAAGATGTTTTACTAAATTCTTTTTGTAAAGATGTTATTTCTTCTTTTTTTATAACTCCTGTTGTTGAGTACAACCATTGAAGATTATGTTTCTCTATGGCATCAGCCCTGTGAATATATTCTTTATTATTTAGAGTGTTAATAGCATTAAGGACTATTTTTTCTCTTAAAGATCCTTCCTCACAAACTATCAAATATAAATGTGATAATTTATTATTCGCTTTAGCACTTTTGAAAAATTTATCTATGTTCATTTTTTACCTTATTGATTTCTAAAAGAACTTTGTTAACAATTTTTTCTATGCTCATACTTCCATTGATTACTATTATTCTATCCCTATAATTTTTTGAAATTTCTAAATATCCTTCACGAACTTTTTCATGAAATGTTATTTTTTCTTGATCTAGCCGATCATTCTTTTCTCTAGATCTAATTCTTGAGATTCCAATTTTTGGATCAAGATCTATGTAAAATGTTATATCAGGCATGTGTTTTAGGGCGAAACTATTTATCTCCTTGATGTATGAGAAACCCAGTTTTCGGGCATACCCTTGATATGCAAAAGAACTATCAATAAATCTGTCACAAAGAATTATATCAACTTTTTTCTTATTTGGAATTATTACATCAATTAAATGTTGAGTTCGAGATGCAGCATATAATAATGCTTCAGTATGATATGTAATATCTTTGTTTTTAACATCTAATAGTAATCTTCGAATTGACTCTGCAAAACGAGAGCCTCCTGGTTCTCTTGATATTAAAACAGAATAATTTTTTTTCAGTTCTTCCTCAACTAGTTTTATAATAGTTGTTTTTCCAGAGCCTTCAACACCTTCGAATGTAATAAACATTTTAACCTCTCATTATATATTATATCAATGAATACTTTATTTGTAATAAACTTTTTTTAAATATAATCCGCATGCCGGTGCACTAGGTATGTTGATATTTTTTTCTCTATTACTAAATACCTTTTTGATAAAATCCTTATCTTTTTTTCCCTTACCAATATCTAATAGTGTGCCAATCATTTTTCTTACCATATATTTTAGAAATGAATTCCCGTGAATTTCAAAGCTTAAAGATCTTTTCGATTCAGTTATCTTTACAGCGAAAATTGTCTTATTGGTAGGTTTTGGAATATCGTTTTTAGAAAAATTTTTGTAGTCATGATTTCCTACAAAATCCAATGCTGCCTCTTTCATTTTTTCATAGTCTAAATTCTTTATATAAATTGAATAATTTCTATCAAAAACACTTAAACTTTTTTTTGAAATTTTATATACATATTTTTTTGATGTAGCACTATGTCTTGCATGAAAATTATCTGAAACCTTTTTTACTTTTTTAATAACTATATCTTTTGAAATTGATCTATTTAATATTTCTCTTATTTGATTTCTTTTGATTTCAAATTCTAAATCAAAATGAATACACTGACCTATTGCATGAACACCCTTGTCAGTTCTTCCAGAGGCAAAAATTTTTATTTCTTTTTTGAAAACACTGCAAAGAGTTTGTTCAATTTCCCGTTGAATTGTTTTCTTATTAGGTTGTTTTTGGAAGCCATTATATTTTGTGCCATCATAACTTATTTCACATAAATATCTCATTATATTAAAGTCAAGACAAGTATTGCAAAAAAAACCAATATTGTACATGAAATAAGAATATAATCACCACTATGGTTTTTAAATGTATCTACACTTGTTCTTTCCTCTCCAACGACATATCCTCTAACTTCCATCGCATTTGCTAGATCTTCAGATCTTTGAAATGAAATAACAAAAATTGGAATTAAAAGACTTATAATTTGTTTAATTTTTTTATTTAACTTACTATATTTAAAATCAAGCCCCCTTGAAGCTTGTGCTTTTATGATTTTATCTGTTTCTTCAAGCAAAGTCGGAATGAATCGCAATGTAAGAGAGATCATCATTGCAATCGATTCAACTGGCAACTTTATGAGTTTAAATGGTTTCAATACTTTTTCTAAGCCTTGATTTAGTTCTGTAGTTTTTGTTGTGTGAGTTAGTATTGATGTAAGAATGATTAAGTTGACTATTCTTAGGAATATAAACAAAGACCTTATCAAACTTTCTTGATAAAGAGTTACGGAATAACTGTAAAGATTTCCATAATATAAAATATATTGTAAGTAAAAAACCAAAAAAAGACTTATAAAAAAATATGACACTCTATATCTTATTTTTCTTTTAGTCAAATTATAAAACAATAGCCAAGCTAATATAGCCGGAACACTTGTCAAAGATATATTAAATGTAAAATTACCAATAATATTATTAGAATCACCTTGAACATATAAAATTTGAATAAAAATAGTGAATGTTATTAAAAATAAAATAGGTCTTAATCCTGCAAGAATTTTAATTAATGGTAGTTTGCAAGAAATTACAACTGTAAAGCTCAAAAAAAGTAAAAAAACAAGAATATATATATTTATATAGTTAGTATTCACTGGAACTATAAATATGCAAAGCATAATAATAAAAATAGAGATAATTTTAGTGGACGGGTTTATATTATGAAACCACGATTTTCCTGGGATATATTTTCCTATTGGGATTAAATTCATTTCGATACCTCTATAAGATGATTAAATAAACTATCAATGTCGTATACATCTTTAAATGGAGTATTTATTTTCTTGTTTAAAAATCTCATTATTTTTAATGATGTTGGATATTCCAAAGAAAAATTATTGAATTCTTTGTTTTGAAAAAGATCCTCTTTTCTACCATCGTAACTTATTTTTCCATTCTTCATTACAATAATTCTCTTTGCATATTTTGCTAATAAATCAATATCATGAGATATTACAATAATTGTTTTATTTTCTGATAAATGAATATCGTTGATAACTTTCATAAGAGTATTTTGACCTTCAGGATCAAGTCCTCTAGTCGGCTCATCAAGGATTAAAATTTCAGGTGTCATAGCTAAAACACCTGCAATTGCTACCCTTCTCATTTCTCCACCACTGATTTTAAACGGAGATTTGTTTAATAGCTTTTCACCTATTCCAACAGCTTTTGCAGACTTTTTTGCTAAATCCATCGCTTTCTTTTCATTAATCTTTAAATTGGTTGGTCCAAACATTATATCCTTTAAAACTGTCTCTTCAAATAGTTGATATTCTGGAAATTGAAAAACTAAACCAACTTTTTGTCTTATTTTGTTTACCATTTTTTTGTTTTTAAATGGGATTTCTGTGTTAAATATAATACTTTTTCCTTCGGTCGGTTCTAGCAAACCATTCATTAGTTGGACCAAAGTTGATTTTCCACTTCCTGTTTCTCCACAAATTCCTATAAATTCACCTTTTGATTTTATTGATAAAAAAACTTTTTCTAAGGCATTATAGGAGTGATTCATGTTTTTGTAATTATATTTTACATTTTTAAATTGTATTCCCATAGAGCCTCCAAAATTTCTTTAGATATCTTTTTGTTATTTTTCATTAAATCGTATAATTTGTATTGTTCAGGAAGTACTATCTTTGACGTTGATAAAATTTCTCTATTTTGAAAGATATTTTTTGGACTATCATATGATATAACTTTCCCCTTTTTTAAAACTACCATTTTATTTGCTAATTTTGCTAAATTTAAATTGTGCGTTATCATCAAAACTGTTATATTATCTTGTTGATTAATCTCTTTTATCAAATTTATAACGTCTTGTCTGCCTTTTGGATCAAGCATTGATGTTGCCTCATCAAAAATAATTATTTGCTGACTCATAGCGAGTGCGCCAGCAATTGCAACCCTTTGTTTTTGTCCTCCTGAAAGTTGATGAGGCTCTTTATCGAGATATCTACTCATCCCAACTTTTTTTGAATAATAAATAACTTTATTCTTTATTTCTTTTTGTTCTAAGCATTGATTTTCTAGACCAAAAGCAATATCATGCTTTACTGTAGAACCAACAAATTGATTGTCTGGATTTTGAAAAACAATTCCTATTTTTTTTCTGATTTCATGTACATTTGACGAATTCAACTCAATATCATCAATATAAATTTTTCCAGAGTAATTTTCTAAAAGTCCTACCATGGCTTTAGCAAGTGTTGATTTTCCTGAACCATTGTGACCTACTACAGATACAAAAGAACCTCTTTCTATATCTAAAGAAATTTTATCTAACGCTTTGGTTTTATTGTCATAAGAATAAGTTAAATCTGTTATTTTAATCATTTATCACCTTTAAAACTAAAATACTTAGTCTATTTTTTTCTTTCTACTAACATTACTTTATTCAATGTTAAGAGATTATTTGTGCTTTCCAAAATTTTAATTAGATAAATGTTATCACTTGGTTCTCCAAAAATTCTATATGCTAATTCAGGGTGGTCAATAAATGGATTTTTATTATTAGTATATTGAAAAATAACATTATTTCTATTAGCTTCAAAATCATCAACTGGATCTTCTTCATGCCATTGCAAAAATAATTGAATGTTACCCACTAAGTCAATATTAATCTCCCACATGATTGTCATATACATTACAATTCTTGCAATATCTCCTCTATCTTCATCCCCAGGATACCAACCTCCTGTATTATGATTACCATATTCACTTGATCCATTTGAATAAGTAAACCTACTATTTCCTCTTGAACTATTTACTGATGGATTACATGGTCGCAAGTTGTGAACATCGTCTTTACTAATTTCATTTGGTAATTTTGATTGCGGCCAAACATGTTCTCTATTCCATGTTCTTCCCCCATCCCACTCGCTTCTTACACTTTCTCTGTTGTAAACCAATATTACATTTTCAGCTCTATCTGGATCTTCGTCACTTTCTTGAAGAATATCCCTAGCATATCCATAACTAGTATAAGTGTAATTTTGAATTAAACTTTGTAATTTATTATATAACTCACTATCAGACAAACCTTGGAGGGTTTCATAGTATCCACTGTATGTAATTGCTTTAAATATCGCTGTAATTGATATATCATCATTTATTTGAAAATTAAGTTCTAAAACATCACCTTGCCCATTTATCCAATGAGAAAATTCATACCCTTCTCTTTCAGGTATATCTAATTCAATTAGTACTATAGGACCATCAAAATACTCTATCTGTTCTTGGTCTCCAATAATTATTGTCACAAAAAAACCACTATCAATAATTTCCTCAAAAACCGCGATTAATGTAGTATTCTTGTCTATAACTAATTCCAAAGATAAGCTATTTCCTTCAAAATCAATCCATTCTTTAAATATATATCCTTCTTTTACTGGCTTTACAATATTATCAAGTTTAATTGGCTCATAATATATTAAAACCTCTTCATCTCCATCGACATTTATTGTTATTTCAAAAAACTGTACATCTTCATTCCCTATAACTAAAACATCTAATTTTTTAGATTGTGTCTCATTAAGATAACTTAATGTAACCGTAAGTGTAACAAGAGTATTTACATCGGGTCTAGTAATTATACCCTCTGTTGATACAACTTCAATATTATCACTACTCCAAGTTACTTTTATTTCGCTATTTGAAACTTCAGTTGGAAGAGTAAGGTTTTGAGTTACTTGAAATTGAGAATCACCCTCTTGATATTCTATAGCCACTTCGTTTATGTAATCATTTAAATCAATATTATTTATGATACAGGCATTTAAAAATATAACGAATAATAGTATCAGTATCTTTCTCATAAAACTCCTTATTTTAGAAAAAGACTAGTTGATTACTAGTCTTTAGCTCAATTCTATTATTGC
>JAAZUY010000077.1 GCA_018623895.1 bacterium
AGGACGTAGACCATCAACTACATATTTTAGAATTATTTTACCACAGATTAAATTAAGTATTCTTGCAGGGTTTTTCTTAGTACTTGTTGATACCATGAAAGAGCTGCCTATTACTTTATTATTAAGGCCTTTTAATTTTAATACTTTAGCTACAAGTCTTTATGAATATTCCTCAGATGAATTATTTGAACTAGGTGCCTTACATGCATTTACAATCATAATATTTTTATCAATAGCAATTTATTTTTTTGATAGTTTTTTAGAAAAAAAGATTGTCTTAAAAGAAAAAAAATAATTACTTAATAAATCTTTTCATAATTTTTAGAGTTTCTTCACTGACATGGTGTTCAATACCCTCGCTATCGTACTGAGCGGTTTTCTTAGAAACTCCTATTTTGATAAGAAAGTTATAAACGATTTCATGTTTTTCTTTTGCTATTTGAGCAAGTTTCTTACCCTCTTTGGTTAGAAATATAGATCGATAAGGTTCAGATTTAGCCAAATTAAAATTTATTAACCGTTTTAAATTTTTATTAATAGTTGCTTGAGAGACTCCAAAATGTTCAGCTAAATCAGCATTTTTGACATCTCCCTTTAACTTAGATATTTCAAGGATAGCTTCAACATAATCCTCAAGAATTTCGTTCTTATTCTGATTCCTGATATTTAAATATTGAGATGATATTTTACCACTCGATTGGCTCATTTTTAGACCATATTTATTAAATTTCATGTTGTAAAGAATAGTTTGATTAATTTTTAGTTATAGCTTATATTTTTAGCCTAAGCTAAAAATGACAGAATTAGTAATGCAGTTAGGTAGAAAGTTTCAATACCTTCGTTTCTCTAAAATTGTGCTTTTTTTATGTATCTTGACTTTATTTTTTTTTGAACCAACTAGAGAAATCTTATTATTTTCTGCTAGTGATGCCTATATTGCAGTCTCATCTTTTGTTGGTGTAACCTTACTAATTTTTGTTTTCTTAGAAAAAAGAAATTTTAATGTTCAACAATTTATTGAAAAAAATAAAAACTATGAAATTCCAACTAGTGCTTTTTTAGGAGTGATACCAGGTTGTGGTGGAGCCATTATGGTGATGAGCTTATATACTAGAGGTGTTGTATCCTTTGGGTCAGTATTAGCTGCCCTAATAGCAACTATGGGTGATGCTGCTTTTTTACTAATAGCATCAAAACCTCAAGCTGCTTTGATCATACTTCCAGTTACTTTTATTACAGGAATAGTTTTTGGTTATATAGTAAAACCATTTACCAAAAACTTTTTTAATAAAATATCTTTAAAGAAAAATTTAAATGAAAATTTACCAAAAAATAGAATATCAAAAAACTTCTATTCTTTCTGGTTAATATGTCTTGTCCCTGGAATATGTCTTGGTTTACTTAACGCTTTTCAAATAGAAATTTCTTTTTATATTTTTGGGATTGATTTAATACATACCTTTTCATTTTTTTTAGCAATGTATTGTATATTGCTCTGGGTTTTTAATCCTTTAACCGATATTCAAATGGCTTCAATACATGAGAGTTCATTACGTAGAGTTACTGATATTACCTGTTTTGTTACTGTATGGGTGATTGTTGCTTTTGTTGCTTATGAGCTAATTGACTTATCAACTAATGGTTTGATCTTTGCGTCCATAAAATATTTTGGTCCATTTATTCCTTTGATGGCTATTATTATTGGATTTATCCCTGGTTGTGGTCCGCAAATAATGATTACTTCTATGTATGTTTCCGGCCAAATACCAATGTCAGCCCAAATTGGAAATTCTATTTCAAATGATGGAGACGCTCTTTTTCCTGCTATCGCCATTTCTGCTAAAGCCGCAATTATAGCTACGTTATATAGCGCGATACCCGCTATATTCATTGCTTATCTTTGGTACTATTTGATAGGCTAATTTTATAATTTTAAAATTTTAATCTCAATGTGGAACAGCATCTATATTTATATCGAAAAAAAATCTACTGGTCGGTATTCTCAATTTTTTTTATCTCTTATCGCTTTTATTGAGAGTATTTTCTTTCCCATTCCACCAGATGTAATTTTAATCCCTCTTATACACTTTAATAAAAATAAGTTCTTCAAATCTGTTATCAATTGTACTCTATTCTCAATTTTAGGTGGTGCATTAGGATATTTTCTTGGCTTATTTTTATTTGATTCAATCAAAGAAATTTTTGATCTCAGTAAACAGGTATTATTTTTTAATTTTTATGACCAATATGGTTTAATAGCAATATTTCTGGGTGGGTTCACACCCATTCCTTACAAAATTATTGCCATAACAAGTGGCTATGCAAAATTTAATTTCATTTATTTTATTCTGTTATCATTTTTATCTCGAGGCTTAAGATTTTTAATTATCGGTTATATAGTTTATAAATTTGGAGATTATGGTGTTGAGTTTATAAAGAAAAATAAATCAATTATATTTTTAATCATTCCTGTATTAATTATTTTAATTATATATTTATTATTAGGTCATGCTTAATTCAAAAAATTTATTTTTCTTAACTTTTTTGTTTTCTATTTTTGCAATCTTATCAGCTTTCTTTATGCAATATGCACTAGGTCATGCTCCATGCAAATTATGTACTTATCAAAGAATTCCATATTACGTCATTACTTTCATTGGTTTAGTTACACTTTTATTTCCTCAAATTATTAAACTTTCATTTCTCATGCTTATTCTCTCATTGATAGCAGAATTTTTAATTTCTAATTACCACACACTTAGTACCTATGAGATAATTAGTTATAGCGGTTGCCAAAGTGCAG
>JAAZUY010000078.1 GCA_018623895.1 bacterium
ACTATATTTTCCTCAATCGTTTGATATTCCATCAAAACTGGCATTCCTACATTTAATCTTTTTGTTTTCTTTTTTACATCATAGAACGATTTAACAGTTTGATACACCTCATGTCCTATTCTTTTAGTAGCTTCACTAGTGCTTGCACCAATATGAGGTGTCATGATTACTTGCTTTAATTTTGTCAATTCAGTATTTACATTGGGTTCTTTCTGATAAACATCAAGGGCAGCACCAGAAATAATATCCTCTTTAATCCCTTTGATTAGAGCATCTTCATTGATAGCTGATCCACGGGAGGTATTAATAATTTTTACGCCTTTTTTTAATTTATTCAGTGTTTCATAATTAATAAATGGTTCTTCTTGTGCTGGTGCATGAAGTGAAATGTAATCACTTCGCTTAAATAATTCATGCAATGTCACTTGATCAAATTCTGACTCTATTGTAAATAAATCATAATAAATGACATTCATATTAAATACTGTAGCTAATTTTGCAACTTTTCTACCAATTCTTCCAAAACCTATGATTCCTAAAGTTTTAAGATATAACTCAGATCCCTTTAAACTGCTTTTGGTCCACTCCATTTTTTTCATACTCTCATTTGCTAATGTTATATTTCTTGATAAAGCAAGCATAAAAGAAATTGTCAATTCTGCTACTACTTGAGTTGAAGCTTTTGGGGTGTTTTTAACAATAATATTATTTTTGTTTGCATATTCAAGATCTATGTTATCAAGACCTACTCCTGCACGAATGATTAATTTTAATTTACTAGATTCTAATGAAGCATCTATAATACTTTTATCAACAGTTGTTTTTGATCGAACTACTAACACATCATAATTCTTTATTTCACTTTTTAATTCATTATGATCATAATGTTTATCAACCACATCATAATCTTTTTTTAATAAATCAATTACATCTTGATCTAGTCCATCGTTTAATAATATTCTTACCATGATTTTTCGATCTCCTTGATATACTTTTTTAAATCCTTTAGAGTTCTATCTGCCATATGACCAATCCTAAATGTTTTATTTTTCATTGGACCATATCCATGAGCAAAAAGGTATCCTTTTTTCTTTAAATTAACACTTAATTTATCTAGATCTAGATTTTTTGTATTAACAATGGTAGTAACTGTTTGCGAAGCATATTTTTCCTCTGCGAAAAGCTTAAAATGTTTTTTTGCCCACTCACGAGTATAATTTGCTAATATCTTGTGTCTTTTAAATCTATTATCAATTCCTTCCTTATTAACAATATAGTCCAGTTGATAATCTAAAGCCATCATTAAAGAAATATTTGGTGTTGTAGGATATTGATAATTTTCTTTATGTTTTTTGTAAATTCTTCTTAAACTTAAGTAATAACTTCTTTCTTCAACTTCTTCTAATCTTTTAAGTACTTTTTCACTCAAAGACATGATTGCAATTCCTGGCGGTAGTCCCAAAGACTTCTGAGTAGCAGTAAGCAAAACATCAATACCTAAATCATCAACTGGCAGATCAAAACCACCAAAACTGCTAATTGAATCTACGATTACTAAAACATCTGGATATTGCTTCCATATTTTACTTAAGGTTTTTAAATCATTCATAATTCCCGTTGAAGTTTCATTGTGAGTAACTGTAATGACATCATATAAACCACTTTGAAGTTTTTCTTTAAATATTTTAGGTTCAATATGATTCCCAAAACCAAAAAAAACTTTATCGACATCTAATGAATGAGCTTTAGCAATATCATAAAATCTATTACCAAAAGCACCAATAGAAAAAACAGCAACTTTTTTCTTAACCAATGAACAAAGGGAACTTTCCATAGCGCTTGTTCCAGAACCGGTTAATAATACAACTGGATTATTTGTTTTCATAATCTTTCTTAAATTTTTTTGAATCCTTTTTTGAATGTCACTTATTTCTCTTGTTCTATGACCTATTAAGGGTTTTGACATATACTTTAAAAGATCTTTTCTAACATCCACAGGACCCGGAATAAATAATTTCATATTACCTCATATCGTTGTCTAATTATAACAAATCGTTTGTTTAATTTGAAACAAAACTACTTTTTTGAACTTTTAATAAGTTCTAATTTTAGATTGTATAATTTTTTAGAATAATCTACATAATATTGCTGAGGATTCTCAAGTCTTTTTAATTCATCCCAAAAATAACTTAAATTTTCTTTAGAATATTCTCTAATTTCATTAATCTTAGGAGCCTCATAGATCAATTCACCTTTAGAAAATATTTTGATTAATAATTTTTCAACCTTAAATTCCGATATTGTTTGTTTTTTATATACATATGTTGGATCAAATAATTCATATGATGAATTTTCATCTATAATTTCATCATGTAAAGTTATTACATCTGCTTTCGCCATGTTTTTTACATAAAAACGATAAACTTGTTTAAACCCTGGTAATGTTGTTTTAATTGGGTTATCAGAAATCTTTATTTTTGGAGTGAGTTCTTTATTTTCTGAATATGCAGCTAATTTAAATACTCCACCAAAAACAGATTCACTTTTTGCCGTAATTAGTCTTTCACCAACTCCAAATGCATCAATTTTAGCTCCTTGATTAAGTAAATTTTCTATCAAAAACTCATCTAATGAATTAGAAACAGTGATTGAAACATTTTCTAAGCCATTTTCATCCAATAATTTTCTTGCCTCAATGGAAAGATAAGATAAATCACCACTATCCAGTCGTATACCTTTTAATCTTTTACCCATTGGCT
>JAAZUY010000021.1 GCA_018623895.1 bacterium
AATATTATTAGTAGTATTCTTACTAGCACCATAAATTTCTTTCTCAGTTGTACCATACCTTAGTATGGCGCCCCAACCTCCTGGCCCTGGATTACCTTTACAAGCTCCATCAGTGAATATTTCTACTTTATTCATCATTAAAATAAAATTACATCATTGAAGAATCAAACATTTCAGAACGTTTTTTTAACATCTCTAAACTTCTTATAGATTCTTTAAGTTTAAGTTCCAATTTGAATTTCGTTCTATTTTGATCCTTGTATTGAATATCTAAGCTCTTAAGTTTTGATGGCGCTTGTTTAATCCTTAGATTATAATCCTTAATCGCTTTTTCATTTTCTTTCATTCCCTCAATATCTTTCAAGACTTCATATTCTTTATCCAAAATATTCTTTTCAATTGGAGCGATGTTTTCTTGATTAATTTGTTTTAATTCGTTTAGACCAGCACTAAGAGCTGAAAAATTTTCATGAAACTGATTTAATTTTAGGTTCATATTTTTCACTTCTTTTTCCAAGGATTTATGCTCCATCATTAATTTTTTAAGATCCTTACTAGAATCTAAACGATTTTTCACAGTACCTATTTTAGCTTTAATTTTATCTTTTTCTTTAATTTTACTCTCTAACTCATTAGTTAAACTACCTTTAATTTGAATGCTATTTTCTAAATCTTTCCTCAAAGATTCTGCCGATTTGTTATTCTGCTCTAGATTTAATTTTAAGTTCTGAATAGAGTTTTCATTCTTAATTTTTTCAGAATTAATTTTTTTTGTATCATGCTTAATGGTCTTTTTTATTTTCCGTATTGCCCCAATACTATTATTAATTTTTGAATCAACATTCTTTTTTTCAATTTTAAGATCCTCTAGGTCTAGAAGGTCATTTTTATTACGGTCTTCGATCATTCCCAGTTCTTTTTTTCTTGGTAGCAAAGATCTCTCTAAGGTGTCAATACGATTAGAACACCTTTCAAGATTTGAATCTACATTTGATAATGTTTTTTCTTTTTTTGATAAAAGGTCATCTATGACAGGAATATCTTTTTTATGCTCACGATTTAAAGTATCAATTTTTTTAACTAAACTACTTTTTCGATCTTTATAAATTTTCGATTGATGAGTTTCAGATTTCTTTAATGTTTTTAGTTCAAAAATCTTATTATCATTGTCATCTAGCTCTTTCAATATATTTTTTAATTCATTTTCGTTTACATCTTTTTTAATATGAAATTGTTTATTTTTTTGTTCAGACTCTCGTTCTAGGATATGAAAGTTTTCATTCATTTTTTTTAATGTTTCAGCTCTACTCTCACCTTCTTTATAGCGAATGTTATATAGCTCAGAAGTTTTATTTTTATCATTAATTAATGTGTCTGTGTAAGATAAAACTAGTTTTTTATTTTCTTTTATTTTTTTTGAACTAGAAAAGAGAAATTGATACTCTTTCTGTAGTGATTTCAACATTTTTTTGGTTAATGAAAAATTTTGAGTATGACTATTTCTTGCAGATTGTAATTTTTTACTAAATGAATCAAAATCAGAAAGTTTTTCTAAAATTTCTTTTTCTGTACTTGATAATATTAACCTGCTCATTTTGGCGTCTTTTTCTAATACAGCTTTATTTTTATCAAGAGTATTAAGCTCACTTATTAAACCAGAGTAATCCTCTCTTGTATTTTCAAACATCTTTTCTAAATTGTTTAAGCTATCATATAGTTCTTTTTCTGAATGCTCTGTATAATTATCATTTATACTTTTATCTTTATTCAATTTGATTTTTCTTTGTTTTAAATCTTCGACCATTTTCTTATTTTGACTTATGTCAAATTCTATTTGAGAAGAGTCTCTTCCTAAGTTTATAGACTTATTATCAAAAGATTTTAATTCTAGCTCTATTACATTTTTATCTTTGCCAAGATTTAGTTTATTTGTTTCAGAATTTTCGATTTGATTTTTCAAATTATCTAACTTTTTAATATTGGATTCCATTTTCATCTTTAATCCATATTTTGTCTTTTCTAACTTGTTATCAAGCATGAATATCTTTTTATCATAAACTTTAATTGCAGAACCCAATTGACTCCTTTTTTTAGTTATTTCATCAATAGCTAAATAAGATTCTCTTATTACTTCCTCACCGGTTGCAATAAGCTGATCGATTCTATTCATTCTTTGATCTGTTTTTTCAAGAACCTTTTTCAAATTTCTAGAGTTCTGATTTATTTTCATTAATCTTAAATCTTCTTGGTTTTTAATTCTATTTTTCAACTCGTTCAATTTTGCCTTATAAATTTTATCTAATTTATTAGCATTCTTATTATACTCGTCCTCCAAGGCAGTTCTTTTTTGAACTAGAGCATCTAAATTTTCTTGTTCCTTTACTTGTAGACTAATGAACGATTTCTCAGCAAGGTCTTTCTCCTTGACCAGTAGTTCCTGTGATTGAATGAGTTTACTTAATGGCAGATTAAACTTTCTTTGACTTTTTTCGGTAGCACTAATTTTTTTATTCAATGTAAATATATCTTTTTTTGCTAAAGATATTTTTGATCTTATTTTTTTTATATCTTTTTTATGATTCAATATTTTTTTTGATAATTCTTGTTTTTCAATCCGTAAATCTTTCTTAATGAGAGAAATAGAATTTTGATGATTTAAAATAGAATCACTAACTAAAACGCTGGCTTGGCTTTCATCTATATCTATAATTTGTTTCATGAAAGTTGCATATGTGCTCCCAGACTTAAAACTTATTTTATCCTCTATAGCTTTTACTTCGGAGGCAGCCTCAAGTATTTTATCCTTTAGTTTGACTTCAACATCTTTACACAAGGATAATTCTACATTCAATTGTTGATTAAAGGTGATTTGACGAGAAGATATTTTTTCTTTTGATACCTTATATTGATTTATCTGTCTTTCAAATTTATCTAATTCTCTTTTTTTAGTTAATTTGAATTTTTGAATTTTCTCTACCACTTTGGATATTTTTTTCTGTAGATCAAGTAAGTTTTTCTCTTTCATTTTAATGACAGTTATGATCTTATTTTCTTCATCAAGTATTTTTGATCTATTATCTAAATAAATTTTCTTTAGTTTTTTTTGCTTTATTATTTCTTGATCATATTCTTTATCCATTTCATTTCTTATTTTATTTATTACTTGGTCTCTGCGAGATGTCGCGTCTTCCTCTTTTTGAATCGTAACTTGTTGTGATTTTTCAATTTCATTGTTTATTAATTTTTTCTCTGCATTCAACCTATTTAATTCTTTTTTCCATAATCTGATTTCTCCAAGAATTTGATTTTCCTCAAAACGTGAACTACTAATCCATGACTTCTTTTTAATTATCGAACTTTCATAATTATCTATATCTTGTCTTATTTTCTGAATCGCTGCACTTTTTTGCTCACTAATATTCTTATCTTCAAATTCAATTAATTTTATTTTATGATTAACAGAATCAATTTTATCGCTTTCTTTTTCGATACTATGAATCAATTTTTCAAAAATCTTTAATTTTTTTTCTCTTTTCTGATTTATTACCTTCTGCTCTTTTAAGCTTTCTATTAATACTTCATTTGATGCTTCTACATTAATTATTGTTTTATCTATGTTTTTAATTTCATCAACATGTTTAAAATCGTAATCGATCTTATTATTTTTTAATAATTTAGATTTTTCTTTTAGCTTAGAAATTGATGTCTGAATATTTTCTAATAATTCCTCATTTTTTAATTTTTCTTTGTTTAAAACTTTTATTGATTTTTCGCATGATCTAATTTTGTATACTAATTGCCTTTCATTTTTCTTTAAATCACTTTTCTTTTTATTTAAAGTCTTTATTTCTTCTTTAAATGATTGAAAAATATTTTGTTTTTTTAAATAAGATATTGAGCTTTTTCTAGTCTCAATTAATTTTAAATTTAATTCTACAAGTTTTTGGGGAATTGAAAGTAGTGAACTTGATATATCGATCACTATTTTTGATTCTTTTAAAATATCATCATCATCTAAGTTTTTTATGAACTTATTTTTATTAAAATTAGAGCTGGCTTTTTTTAATTGAGCAGCAGACCAATTATAAGTTTTAATATAACCGTCTAATATTATTTCCAGTGATCTGTCCTGATTGTTCTTTTCTATAGCTTTAGAATCAAAATTAATTTTAAATGTGTCACTCTCAAACAGCCTTAAGGATTCTAGGACGGCTTTATGGAAATCTATCAGACTTTTTAAAACCTCAATTTCACTCGTTATTGCTAATACTGTATCTTCACTTTTTTTAATTTTACCCTTTATGCTATCGTATTTTGAAAGCTCTTTTTTATATTCTTTTTGAAATAATGTTTTAGAATTTTCAACAAAAGACTGGTCTTGATATAATTCTTCTTGTAAAGAGCTAATAGACTTTTCAAGCAAGCCTTTTTTAAAATTTAGACTTTTCTTTTTTTGTGCAAGCGTTTTTAATTGTTCTGATAATTTTGAAGCTTCATTCTTTTTTATTACGATTTCAATTTCTTTCAATAAGTCAAAGGTTTCATCTATTTTATCCTTGTGTGCATTTACTAACTGTTTTTTATTTTGATTTATTGAATCAATGTCAGAGCTAATTATTGATTGTTTTTTCAATAATTTTTCATGCTTAGCTCTTAGACTTTTGAGCTCTTTGTGATCAGGCTTAATTGATTTACTTATAGTACTTATTTGTTTCTGATTACTTCTTATACTTTCATCTAGAGAAATCAATTTATCATCAACCTCTTTTTTTCTATTGTTAAGATCTAGTAATTCATTTTCTAAGTTCTTTTCAAGTAATTCATTGTTATTTAAAACCTTATCTGCAGATGGCCCAAATAGTTTCGTTTGATGTAAAAGATTATTCAAATCATTGTCATAGGAAACAGTTTGAGCAGCGATTAGTTCTATCGCTTTTTGAATTTGAGTTATTTTTTCATCTCTCAATATTATTTGGCTTTTAATATTTGTGATTTCTTCTTTTAAATCCTTTTTCTTAATATTTAAAACTGACAGATCATTTTTAAAATTAAACTTTTCATAATTTTTTAATATAGAATCCTCATCATAAATGTTTTTTATGTATGATTCTATTTGATCTTTTTTATTTGATTGAATGAGAAGCTCTTTTTCAGTCTTTTCAATTTTAGTCAGCAATTCCTTTATTGTAATATTCTGTTTAATTTTTTCATCATTGTAATTTTTCTTTATAATAGAAATCTTATCATTAGATAATGCGATATCTTTTTTATAAGAATCTATTCTTTTTGAAAATTGTTCATTCTCCTCAATTAGTCTTTTTTGATTCGTATATAATTGATCTGAATCATTATAAAGTGATATTTGGGCAATGATAGATCCAATCTTTTCCTTCACTGAATTAATATCCTTACGAGTGTTAAAAATAACTGAGCTTAATTTTTTAATCTTAGAATTTGTCTGATATTTTTGAATCACAATTTCACTAGCCGAGCTGTTGCCAATCATTTTATTAGCGATAGCCTTAACATATTCAAATTTTGATGCAGTTCCTGGTTCAATAATTTTGGTCTTTAATTTTTCGTTTATGTATAAATTATTTTCATATCCATCACCATGTAAAATTTCTTTTTTGAGTGGTGAAGAAAATTCGGCTAATCTGTATTTTTTTTGAATGATACCTTTAATTTCATTTGTTTCTGAAACAGTTAGTATTTTAAATGCGACCAACTTTTTTATGTGGTAATAAATCTTCTCTTTTGGAAAAGATATCTTGTCCGCAATTTCAGAGGCTGTAAAAGAATCTTCTCCAATACATGAAATTATCTTTTTGGGTATTGGCTTAGAAATTGCCTTAATGACTTTTTGGTCTGAAAGATTAGATATTAAGTTTTCAAAACTCATTATTATTTTGTTGTATTTTATTTTTATTATTTTTTACAACATTAAAATAAATAGCCTATAAATAGAAGATAATTCCTCTATAATTGTTGTAAATCAATTTAGCTATATAAATATAGGAAGACAATGAGTTTACAATGTTATAACCTTGTAAAAATTATTTACAATAGTTTGATGCGTATATATAAAAGTACTTATTTAATTACCAAATTTTAACTCTATCATTTGGGTCAATATACATTCCATCACCAGGTTTTATATTGTATAAATTTACAAATTCAGGCATACTTACTAAGGGTCCATTTGCTCTAAACTCGCCAGGAGAGTGTGGGTCTGTTTTTATTTGCCTTATTAATTGTTCATCTGTTGATTTTGACCCCCATATAGTTGCCCACCCAAAAAAGAATCTTTGATCTCCAGTTAAACCATCAATAATAGGCGCTTGGCTGCCTTTCTTTGATAATTGATATGCTTTATATGCAATCACTATACCAGCCAAATCGCCAATATTTTCACCTTGCGTGAATTCGCCATTTACAGGTGTACCATCGACAACTGTGTATCCATTATATTGATCTATTAATTTCTTTGTTCTTTCTTCAAATTGCTTTCTATCTGATTCTGTCCACCAATTTCTAAGTTCACCATTTCCATCATATTTTGAACCTTTATCATCAAAACCATGGCCCATTTCATGTCCTATGACCGCTCCAATTGCTCCATAATTAACTGCGTCGTCTGCTTCCATGTTAAAAAATGGAGGCTGAAGTATACCAGCTGGAAAAACAATTTCATTTAATAAAGGACTATAATACGCGTTAACTGTTTGAGGGGTCATACCCCATTCTTCCCGGTCTATTGGTTTTCCTAATTTTTCTCGATTTTTAATTGTTCGATCTAATGTAGAGTTTTTTATGTTTCCTATTAAATCATCCTTTGTTATAACTAGGTTACTATAATCTTTCCATTCGTTTGGAAAGCCAACTTTAGGTCTAAACTTTTTTAATTTTTCTTGAGCCTGAACTTTTGTAGAGTCACCCATCCAATCAAGTTCCTCTATTGATATCCTGTAAGCTTCTCTTAAATTTTCTACCAGCTTCAACATTCTATTCTTTGCCTCTTGATCAAAATGTTTTTCAACATATACTTTACCAATGATCTCTCCTAGCCTACCACTTACAACACTAACACCTCGCTTCCATCTAGGCTCCATTTCTTCAACGCCACTAAGGACTGTTCTGTAAAAATAGAAATTTTGTCTTTCAAATTCGCTATTTAAAAGACTCGCATTTCTATTTAATAAAGCCCATTTAAAATAAATTTTCCAATCTGATAAAGAAGTTTCAGTTATTATACTACTTATGTTTTTAAGATAGTCTGATTGATTTAAAACTATTTTATCAAATTTTTTCATCATAGTAGTGTGGAACCATTTATCCCAATCAAAACCAGAAATTTGATTTTTTAAATCATTGTAAGAAATCAAATTATAGGTTAGTTCTGGATCTCTGTTTTTTTCTTTTTTCCAGTGATGCCTTGCAATTCCTTTTTCTAATTGGAAAACCTTATCAGCATTTTTTTTAGCATCTTTAATTTTTGCTAATCGAAATATTTTTTCAATGTGGATTACATATTCTTTGCGGATGTTTTTACTTTTATCATCTTCATCAAAATAATAACCTCTGTTTGGAAGCCCTAGACCGCTCTGTGATAAATAAGTAATATGCTCAGAGGGATTCTTTTTGTCAATGTAAACATAAATCCCAAATGGAGCAGTAGTATAGATGTCTGCATAAGCAAAATATTCAGAAAGATCAGATATGTCATTTATTTGATCAATTTTTTCTAATTCTGGAAGAATGTTTTGTATGCCAGTTTCTTCTAATGTTAATGTATCCATATAACTCTGGTAAAGATCGCCAATTTTTTGATTGTCAGACCCACTAAGAGAATTTGTTTTAGATGCTTCTTCTATAATCTTTTTGACATCTTTGCGCGCCTTTTCTCTAAGCACTGTAAATGTAGCATAGCGAGATTTATCCTTTGGCAGCTCAAATTCTTTAAGCCACGTTCCATTAACATGCCTATAAAAATCATCTTGAGGCCTTACGGTTGAATCTACTCTACTAAAGTCAATTCCAGATCTTAACATTATTTTTTCCTCTGTTTTAATGCATGATGAAAAAAGCATTAGCATTAATATTAAAAAATTAAAATTTTTCATTATTTTCAAATCCTTAAGTTAAAATATCTTAACCATGCCAAACCATTCAATGATAATTAAGAAAAATTTAAATTACGTTTTCTACCCAACAATTCATTTAAAGTGAAATCTCAAACGATGCATTATCTATAAAATTTATTTTCCACCAATTATTCTTATTTGAAAAAGAATGGTCAAAAGAATAATGCTTTAAACTTATTCTCATTTTTACATAATTCTTTTGCCTATCTATTTTAAAATAATTTTCTTCACCGTTAGCTATTTTTGATAACATTCTCGCAAACCAATAAGAACTATTTAAATGAATGTTTATACTCCTGTTTAATCTCATTATAAATGTACGTTGCTCATTAAGTGGCAACTTTTCTAAAACTTTTTTAGAGTCATCATTTAAAAAATCAGTCATCTTTAAATTCGAATAGGTTATATCGTCCTTTACCATCACTGTTAAAAACCTTTGATAAGTTGCATATTCAAAAGGGTTGTTTACTAATCTTTCTAAGTATAATGCTTCAAACCACATTTGCCAATCAAGCCTGGGCATATGAGGAAGAAAAAACTTTGGTCTTTCGCTCTCTAAACCTGCCTTATAATTAAAATTAACATTACTCCATGTACTATCTTGATCTTGTAATTCGATAAGGACCTCAGGTCTAGTCGTAGTCATAACTCTAAAAAGACCATATGCATTCATTGATCTTGATACTTGAGCAACATCTATAATTTTTTGTCCAAGTAAAGAACGATTATCATTTTTATTAATATTTTCTGGATTATTGCCCTGAAAATCTCTAACAAGAAATATTTTAAAAGTGTATAAAAAACAAACTAACACTACTAAAGAAAATCCCAATCTAATTTTTTTATATTTGATTATCCTGTCTGCATTTAATGAAGATTTAAAAAAATTATTTTTAACAACCTTATTTAAAAACT
>JAAZUY010000002.1 GCA_018623895.1 bacterium
AATTTTGGATGCATTCTAATCACTCATTATCAAAGAATTCTTAAATACATTAAGCCTACTCATGTTCATATAATGATTGATGGAAAAATTGCTCTCAGTGGAGGAAAAGAACTTATTGAAAAGATTGACAAGAACGGATATGAATGGATTCCAAACCCCTCTGAATTAAAGAACGGAAAATAAAATGGAAAGACAACAAAAGAGTATTGTTGAGAATTATTCTGAAAAAAGAGATATTCATAATATTATATTTAAGGAAAATTCTTTAATAAATGAGTTTAAACATATTGATGTTAAAGAAAAAAATACAATTAAAATCAAGATTGAAAGAAATTCTGAAGTTAATATATTTTTAAGTCTATCAAAAAAAGAATATGAAGAAAATTTTCTGTTTTTAGATATTGAAGTTTTTGAGAACTCCAAATTGAATTATATATTACTAGTAAATGAAAATGCAGTAAATCAAAACACCCATCATCAATTTTCTCTACATAAAAATGCAAAATTGAATATGATAAATGGATTTTTTTCAAAAGAACTCAAATCAATAGTTAGTGTTGACCTAAATGGAGAGGGTTCAGAAGTTTTATTAAATTCTGTAGTAATATCTTCAGATAAATCCAATCAATCCATAGATTCAAAAATTACTCATTACGCTCCTAATTCATATGGTGATATGTACAACATAGCTATTGCCAAAGATCAAGGAAAAGTAACACTGAATGGAATCGAAAAAATTAAAAAAGGTAATTTTCAAGCTAATTCATTTCAAACACTTAAAGGTATAATACTTTCAGACAAGGCAACTGTTGAAGTTAATCCTATTTTATTAATTGATGAGTACGATGTTAAAGCCGGACATGGAGCTACTATAGGAAAAATTGAAGAGGAACAAATGTATTATTTGCAAAGTAGAGGATTAACAAAATTAGAAGCGGAAAAAATGATTATAAACAGTTACATCAATCCAATTGTAGATAAAATTAATGATGAAGATATTCATAAAGATTTTGAAAGAGCAATTAACAAAAAAATATGATAGATATAAAAAATGTAAGATCGAATTTTCCAATATTTCAAAATAACGAAGATTTAGTTTATTTGGATTCAGCTGCATCATCTTTGAAACATAAGAATAGCATTAGAGATGTTATGAACTATTACATGCAGTCGGGATCAAATGTTGGAAGAGGATCATATAAAATACAACTTAATACATCTGAAATGTACGAAGAATCAAGAAAATACATATCCAGATATCTTAATGCAGAGAGCGAAAAATCAATTGTTTTCACTAAAGGAGCAACTCACGCTTTCAATATGATAGCATATCATTTTGGAAATAAACTTAAAAAAGGTGATGAAGTTCTAACAACCAAATTAGAACATCATGCTTCATTTTTGCCTTGGCAAAGAGCATGTAACAAAGCGGGGGCAAAATTGATTTTTTCTCCTTTAGATAATGATTTTAGAATAAATATAGATAAATTATTAGATTTGATAAACGAGAAAACCAAAGTTGTTGCAATTACATTAGTTTCAAATGTTTTAGGGTATGTTACTCCAATGGAAAAGATAATAAAAAAGGCACATGATGTTGGTGCAATTGTGGTTTGTGATGCTGCTCAGGCCGCCCCGCACCAAAAATTAGACGTTAAAGAATTAGATTGTGATTTTTTGGCTTTTTCAGGACATAAATGTTTTGGACCTACTGGAGTTGGAGTTTTATATGGAAAATATGAACATTTAATTGAAATGGATCCAATTGAAGTTGGTGGTTCAATGGTGGACGATGTTAAAGAACAATATTTTACAACAGCAGAACCACCGAACAAATTTGAGGCCGGTACACCTCCAATTGCTCAAGTTATAGGTTTGAAGTCGGCAATTGAGTATCTTAATCAAGTTCAAGGAAAAAAATTAGAAGATCATATTAATGAACTTAGAAATTATGCAGTCAATAGGCTTTTGGAGTTGAAAGATATAATAATATATAATCCAAGAGCTGAAGTAGGAATAATAACATTTAATCTTAAAGATATCCATGCTCACGATGTTGAAACTTTCTTAGCATCTGATAATGTTTGTGTTCGTGCAGGCCACCATTGTGCAAGATTATTAATGGATGTCTTTAAAACATCAGCTACTATAAGAATTTCTTTGCACATTTATAACGAAAAAAAAGATATAGATAAATTAATTTTTGCTCTAAAAAAAGCTTCAAATTTTTTTAATACCCTGGAGGAAGTTAAGTGAAAGATCTGTACAGACAAATAATTATGGATCATTATAAATATCCAAAGAATAAGGGTTTGAATCCAAATAAGGAATCAATAATTGTTCATCTTAATAATCCATCGTGCGGAGACGAAATTTCAGTTCAAATTAACTTAAAGAGTGATATAATTACAGATATAAGACATTCGGGGACTGGATGTTCCATATGTTGTGCAAGTGCAAGCGTTATGTCATCTACATTAAAGAATTTAGATAAAAAGACATCAATAGAGACAATTAGAGATTTTTATGGAATGATTCGTGGTGACCAAAAAATTAGTGAATTACTTAATTATGAATCTTTGGCATTTAAAGGGGTAACAAATTTTCCAGCTAGAATAAAATGTGCAACGCTTGCTTGGAAAGCAATCGAAAAAGGGATAAATTCACATAAAGGAGAAAAAAATGGATAAAAATAAAAAGAAAATTGATTCGATAGTTGGTGATTATAAATATGGTTTTAAGACAAAGAATGAACCATTTTTTTCAATTCCAAAGGGAATAAGTGAAGAAGTTGTTAGTAAAATTTCAAAGTATAAAAAAGAACCTGAATGGATGACAAATAAAAGACTAGAAGCATACAGAGAATTTGCAAAACGTCCAAATCCAAAGTGGGGACCAGATTTATCTTTTATTGACTTTGATAATTTTTATTATTTTATAAAAGCAAGTGAAAAAGCCGAAAATTCTTGGAATGAGGTTCCTGTTGAAATAAAAGAAACATTTGATAAATTAGGTATACCAGAAGCAGAGAGAAAATATTTAGCTGGTGTATCTACTCAATTTGAGTCAGAAGTTGTTTACCACAATACAATTAAGGAGCTTGAAGATTTAGGTGTTATTTATGTTGATACTGATACAGCTTTAAGGGAGTATCCAGATTTAGTAAAAGAGTATTTCGGTACAACAATACCATTTAATGATAATAAATATGCTGCACTTAACACTGCTGTTTGGTCTGGAGGATCATTTATTTATGTTCCAAAAGGAGTTCATGTTAAAAAACCTTTACAATCTTATTTTAGAATTAATAGTGATCAGATGGGACAATTTGAACGAACGTTGATAATTGTTGAAGAAGGTGCTTCAGTTAATTACGTCGAGGGTTGTACAGCTCCAGTTTATTCAAAAGATTCGCTTCACGCTGCTATAGTAGAAATTATAGTAAAAAAAGATGCAGTATGTAGATATACAACCATTCAAAATTGGTCATCGAATGTCATTAATCTTGTTACAAAACGTGCATATGTTTATGAAAATGGTCATATGGAGTGGATTGATGGAAATATTGGTTCAAATGTAAATATGAAGTACCCATCATGTATATTATTAGAGCCCTACGCAAAGGGAACAACAATATCAGTTGCTTTTGCAGGGAAAAACCAACACCAAGATACTGGTGCTAAAATGATTCATGTTGCACCAAAAACAACATCAACGATTATTTCAAAATCTATTAGTCGAGCTGGAGGAAAAGTAAATTATAGAGGAAAAGTTGATTTTGGAAAAAATGCTAAAGGTGCCAAAGCACATGTTGAATGTGATACTATCATTCTTGATGATAAGTCATATTCTGATACTATTCCATATAATAAAGTTAAAAATAGTGATGTTTTCTTAGAGCATGAAGCAACAGTTTCTAAGATTAGTGAAGATCAATTGTTTTATTTAATGAGTAGAGGGCTGACTGAAGAAGAGGCAACAGAAATGATTGTAATGGGATTTATCGAACCTTTTGCAAAAGAGCTACCAATGGAATACGCGTTAGAGCTTAATCAACTAATTAAATTAGAGATGGAAGGATCTATAGGGTAAAAGTTAAGAACTTTTATTTAAGTTATAACTAGTAATAATTTGACTTTGAGAAATTTAACCATATAATTATATATAGAAGTAAAGATAGGAGAAATAGTATGGCTACTTTGAAATTAACCGATATAAATAAAGTTTATCCAAATGGTGTTCAAGCAGTTTTTGATTTTAATTTGTCAATCAAAGATAAAGAATTTATAGTTTTTGTTGGACCATCTGGATGCGGAAAATCAACAACTCTTAGAATGATTGCTGGTCTAGAGGAAATTACTTCAGGAGATTTATTTATCGACGAAGAATTTGTTAATGATAAAGCTCCAAAAGATAGAAATATAGCGATGGTATTTCAATCATATGCCTTATATCCACACATGACAGTATATGACAATATGGCATTTGGACTAAAATTGAGAAAATTACCAAAGGATCAAATAGAAGCTAAAGTAAAAAATGCTGCAGAAATTTTAGGACTATCTCCTTATTTAAAAAGAAAACCCAAAGCATTATCCGGTGGCCAAAGACAAAGGGTTGCTCTAGGAAGAGCTATTGTAAGAGACGCAAAAGTCTTTTTAATGGATGAACCATTATCAAACTTGGATGCAAAATTAAGAGTTCAGATGAGGGGTGAATTAATAAAACTTCATAACAAAATAGAAACTACAACTATATACGTTACTCATGATCAAATAGAAGCAATGACAATGGCACATAGAATAGTAGTTATGAAGGATGGATATATAATGCAGGTAGGAACTCCTAAAGAAATTTATGATTTACCTGAAAATATTTTTGTTGCTGGCTTTATCGGCACACCACCAATGAATTTTATACACGGAAGAGTAGACAGTGAAAAAGTTTTTACAGCTGGAAAACATAAAATCAAAGTACCGGACGATAAATTTGAAATTATCAAGTTTAACAAAAAAATAAGTAAAGATATTGTTTTAGGTATAAGACCAGAGGATATTCATGATGATGAGGTTGTTATGAAAGCTTATCCGAACTCAATCCTAGATATAGAAGTAGATGTTGCAGAACTACTAGGTGCTGAAACAAACATATTTACAACTGTTAATGATTCTAATATTTGTGCATCAGTTGATGCCAGAGCTAATATTAACATTGGAGACAAAATGAAACTTGCAATAGATATGAATAAATGTCATTTTTTTGATCCAGAAAGTGAAAAAAGACTTATTGTAGACCCTAATGCTTAAAAAGTCCAAATGGACTTTTTTATTTGAAGCAAAGAAAGCATTTTCATAATAAATGTTTCACAATCACACAAATTCTTATGATATAATTTCAATGAACAATTTTGGAGGAAATATGAAGATAAAATCTTTAGAAGAACTCAAACTTAGTGGTAAACGCGTATTAATGAGAGTTGATTTTAATGTGCCAATGGAAGAAGGAAAAATTACAGATGATAATAGAATTAAAGCAGCACTAAAATCAATAAAATATGTTATTGACAGTAATGGGAAATTGATTTTGCTTTCTCATCTCGGAAGGGTAAAATCTGAAAATGATAAAAAGAAATATTCTCTTGAACCTGTTGCAAAAAGATTGGGAGAATTATTAAATAAGAAAGTAATCTTTGTTCCGTTTACCAGAGGTAAATTTTTAGAACAACAAATTTTAGAAATGAAAAATTCAGATGTTTTATTAATTGAAAATACTAGACATGAAGATTTTCCTGAAAAAAAAGAATCAAATAATGATAAAGATTTGGGAGAGTATTGGTCTTCACTAGGAGATCTTTTTGTTAACGACGCTTTTGGAACGGCACATCGTGCTCACGCTTCAAATGTAGGTTTAGCAACAAATTCTAAAGAAAGTGCAGCAGGATTTCTGATGGAAAAAGAGATTAGACTGCTTAATCAAGTAATCCAAAATCCAGTCAGACCTTTAGTTGCTGTTCTTGGTGGTGCAAAAGTATCAGATAAGATTGGTGTAATAAAAAATCTTATTAGTATTGCTGATTCAATAATTATAACAGGTGCAATGGCATATACATTTTATCTTGCAAAAGGATATAGTGTTGGAACATCTCTTGTTGAAAAAGATAAAACCGACTTAGCAATTGAGCTAATGAACTTAGCAAAAAATAAAATTGTTTTAGGAGAAGATGTAGTTACAGCAAAAGAATTTAGTAATGAATCAGAAAAAAATATTAGGGATGTTAATTGTATACCGAATGATGAAATGGGTATGGATGTAGGACCTAAAACATTAGATATATACTTTAAAACATTGAGCAATGCAAAAACAGTTATATGGAATGGACCATTAGGGGTTTTTGAGTTTTCTAGGTTTCAGAATGGAACTAAAAAAATGGCAGAAATGCTTGCATCTAATAGATCAAAAATTAATACGGTTGTTGGTGGTGGAGATTCAGCTGCGGCAGTAATAAAATTTGGTCTTGAAAGCTCATTCTATCATATATCAACTGGTGGTGGAGCATCAATGGAACTACTAGAAGGAAAAAAATTGCCAGGCATAGAGTGTTTAGATAAAAAAAAAGGATTTTAAATTCTATCCTAATTTTATGAATTATCAAATATATTGAGGAGAGTTTTACATGGAAAAAGAAATTGTTATTAAAAGTACAACAGGTTTACATGCTTCTTTAGCCGCTAAAGTGGTTCAAGCAGCATCTAGATATTCAGTTGATATAGAGCTACATTATAAAGATAAGGTGGTAGATTTAAAATCTATTTTAGCTTTAATGTCTTTGGCGGTTCCACATGGAGAAAATGTTAGAATAGTTGCAAGAGGCGCTCGATCTGAAGAAGCCATAAAAGATGTATCAGGTATTCTAGGATGAAAAATAAAATTATTGCTGCCAATTGGAAAATGAATAAGGATAGAGATGAGGCTATAGATTTCATATTTAAGGTTAACGAGAAAGTGAAATCAGTAAAAAATCAAGCATTCATATTCGCTCCTTCAATATTCTTAAGAGATCTAATAAAAAGAGTTAATAGTCACATAAAAATTGGTGCTCAGAATATGTATCATGAAGAAAAGGGAGCATACACTGGAGAAATTTCATACAAAATGCTTAAATCATATAATATATTTCATGTTTTAATAGGCCATAGTGAGAGAAGGAATATATTCAATGAAACTGATGCCGATGTAAATAAAAAGATATTAGCAGCTATTTCTCAGGAAATAAAACCAATAGTTTGTGTTGGAGAATCACTTGAAGAGAGAAAAAAAAATCTAACTAACAAATTCATCTCTGAACAAATCGAAAAAGCACTTTTAGACGTTTCAGTTGACAAAGTAGAGGAGATAATTTTCGCTTATGAACCTTTATGGGCAATAGGGACAGGTGTTACTGCCTCTCATGAAGAGGCAAATAATACAATAAAAATGATTAGAAACAAAATACGAGAATTATATAATGATAAGGTATCAGAAAATATAAATATTTTATACGGTGGTTCAGTAAATAATAAAAATATAGATAATTTGCTCACCACTTCAGATATAGATGGGGTATTAGTTGGAGGGGCGTCCTTAGATCCAGAAAATTTCATTGAAATGGTAAAAAGAGAATACAAAAAAAGACACTAATTAGTGTCTTTTTTTATCGATTATAGAATTCAACAATTAATTGTTCATTGACTTCTGATAAAACTTCATTTCTTTCAGGAAGTCTTGCAAAAACTCCAAGGTTCTTTTCTTTATCATAGCTTACAAAGTCAAATGATCCATAAACAGCTTCTAGACTTTCATCAACTATTTTTAGATTCTTGGATTTTTCCCTTAAACTAATTTTTTGACCTGGTTTGAGTCGATAGGAAGGAATATTAACTTTTTTGCCATCAACTAACATGTGACCATGTGAAACTAGTTGACGAGCTTGCTGTCTAGTGCGAGCTAATCCCATTCGATAAACGACATTGTCGAGCCTAGACTCTAATAAAGCAATAAAGTTATCACCTTGCTTACCACTCATTTTTCCTGCTTCTTTAAAAGTTTTTTTAAATTGTTTTTCTGACATTCCATATGTAAATCTGACTTTTTGTTTTTCTTGAAGTTGTAACCCAAAATCAGATAGTTTTGTGCGTCTTTGTCCGTGTTGGCCAGGTGGATATGGCCTTTTTTTTAATTCTTTTCCTGTTTCTGAAACAGAATAATTTAGTCTTCTTGATAATTTCCAACTAGAACCTCTAAACCTTGACAAAATCAATACCTCCATTTATTAGGTAAAGTATGTATCATAATAGGGTCATCTTTACAGTCTTTTCACCTTGAAAGCAGTTAAAAGGCTACTTAGTATTAATTTAAAGATGATTATCTATTATTTTACACCTGCTTTTACCAGCTTTTTTATTTTACTTTAAAAATTTGTACTTGTCAATCGATTTTCTATTAATTTAATAATATGGGAAAATTTCTCTATAATAGAATCATTAAATCTATCAATGACAGGACTGTCGATATCAAGAACAGCATAAAAGTTTTGATTGATAAATAATGGAAAGACAATCTCACTTTTAGTATTACTGTCACAAGAAATGTGATTTTCTTTAAGATCAACATTTGGAACATTGATTATCTTTTTTAACCTTGCTGCCTCACCACAAACGCCTCTAGAAAGGGGAATCAGAGATGTTGCAGGTTTACCTTGAAAAGGTCCTAAAAATAATGCATTATTCTTATAAATATAAAATCCAACCCAATTTAGATCTTTAATTTGATCATAAATATAAGATGATGTATTTGCAAGTAAAGAGATTGGATCATCAATGTCTTCAATTAAATTTTCAAAAACTTCAATAAACGAATTATTCATTATTTTTCACCCAAGTTATTATATCATAGGCTTGATTAAATCGTGGTAAAATATTTTTATGATAATCTCAAAAAACAATCCAACATTTAAATATCTAAACAACTTAAAATTTAAGAAATATAGAAATGCTTTTAATCAAGCTATTGTTTTTGGTAATGATATTGTAGACATAGCATATAAAAAAGGGCTTGTTGAAAAATTTATATCTACAAAACCTAAAATTAATTCAATTATTATAAGCGATAAATTATTTAAGATTTTATCTGGAGGAAATTATAAGAATAAATTAGGTGCTCTTGTGAGAATTAAAAATATACCTCTTAGAGAAGCTAATTCCCTAATTTTAGAAGATGTTCAAGACCCAAGAAACTTGGGTGCAATAATAAGAAGTGCTCATGCATTTGGTTTTTTTGATATATATTTGTCAAAGAAAAGTGTTGATCCTTACCATGAACTATCTCTTCGAAGCTCAAAGGGATCAATATTTGATGTTAGTATAAAAGTGGAGGATGTAGAACAGTCAATTAAATATTTGAAAGAAAAAAAATATAAGATATATACAATGTCTCCAAAAGAAAAAACTAATTTTAAAAGCAGTGATAAAATTTGTCTTGTACTTGGTAATGAAGGTCATGGAGTTCTTAAAAGCACCGAAATCTTAACTGACGGGGTTTTGAATATTAAAACAGAAAATGTTGAATCGCTTAATGTTTCTGCTGCTGCAGCAATTGCAATGTATAAAATAAGGGGTGGATTTTGAAAATAGTAAGTTTTTTTGAAGGATTAAATCTTAAGCAAATTCAAGAGATAATCGATACAAGGCCGAATTATCTTTTGGGCTATTATAAGAATGAATCTTTATATGAGTTAATGGAAAGTGGTTATAGATTTTCAGTTTTCAAAATCAATTTATCATTAGATTTTTTTGTAAAAGGAACGATAAATGCCTTGAAAATCAAGAATGAAAAAATCTACAAAAATAAAGATGTTATATTTGTCTTGCCAAAAAAATTGTTCTTAACCAAGAAAAATTATGAAGAAGTAATTCAAAAAATAAATACTCTAATAAGATTTTCAAAAAAAAATAAATTTAAAATGAATATTCAATTGACTTCTCAAAATTATAAAAATATGATTAATTTATTAAAGCCATTTAAGCCTGAAAATATAGGTTTAGTTTTTGACCCGGCAAAAATATTATTTGATCGTGGATCTATTCTAAGTTTATATAGAGGATTAAAAAAATATATAACTTTCGTGGTATGTAATGATTTCTTAAAAAGAAAAAAAGCAGCTTTAATGGGATATGGAAAGACTCAAATATTAGATTTGTTTAAAAGGATGAACGAAAATTCTTTCAGAGGGTATTTAATTTTAGATCCCGATTTCATTCGTGTAGTAAAAAGAATAAGAAAAAGAAATAATTTTATCACTAAATTATTTAATCAAAAAATAAAAAAAGAATACTTAAGACTTAAAAAACTTTTAGATTTAGATATAAATCGGAATGATATCACAATCGAAGATATATACATAAATCAATATGAATTGCTCAAGCTAGTCTTTGGAAATTAATTCTTCAAAGACTGGTTTTGCAGAGGGTAAACTTGAAAAAAGTTTTTGAGTGTAAAGAATTCCATTTAAATGATCGATTTCGTGTTGAAATATTATTCCAACATAACCAGAAAGATGAAGTTTTATTTTTATTGTTTCATCTGTTTGAGATAAGTAAGCATAAGATTCTAGAGTTATTTCTTTATATCTTGGTGTTAATCCCTCTGTTTTTCTATCAACACTTAAACACCCTTCTCCACCCGGCAAATAAACTAATTCACTACTCTTTTTTGTAATTACAGGATTAATTAACATATAGGAATAAAGAATTCCATCTAGATCTTTAACATGAATAGCGGTTAGTCTTTTGAGAATATTAATTTGAGGTGCTGCGATTCCAACAGAAGGGCGAAAGTCGTAATTTTTTTGCATCTCTTCATTTGTTGAATTTACAACATATTCATGTAAAGAAAGTAATGTTGATTTATCTTTTTTTGAGAGTGGGATGGGGACATCTTTAGATATTTTATGTAAATTTAAATTTCCTTCTTTAATTACATCTTTCATAGTTAACATAAATAACCTCAAGTATAATTATATCATATGTTTACGGCACTAAAAACTTATAAATAACAAGCAATTTTATGGTAAGATAAGTTTGTATATAAATAATTGAATTTAGGAGAATGACTAATGCTTAGTAGAATGTGTTATGTAATTTATCATAGGGGTAGTCAGTTTATTAAGAAGATAGATAAGTTAAATATAGATAGAGTATACACTTCTAAAAAGATGAATTATACAGTTGTTTATGCTGATTTGAATTATGAACGTGAACTGAAAAGATTACTTAGAAAAATCAGAGGATACAAATATATTACTCAATCAAAAATTTTTAACACGGATTTGAATTTAATAGATAGTCAAGTAATTTAACTTGACCTATTTTTTTAGTTAGGTATAATTATAATGTTACAAAAAAAGAAAGGATTATTACATGGTAAAATTAAGATTACAAAGATATGGAAAACACAAAAGGCCATTCTATAGGCTTGTAGCAAGTGATTCTAGAAAACCCAGAGATGGTAAATTTTTAGAAATTTTAGGAACTTATGATCCATTGAATGGTGAAACTAAACTAGAAGATGAAAAAATCATAAGTTGGTTAAGTAAAGGTGCGCAAGTTTCTAACACAGTCAGAAATTTATTAAAAAAGAATAAAATAGAAAAGTAGGGGGTTTAACTTTATGGGAACTGATTTTGAAAAATTAGTTAAAAGAATTGTTGTTCCGTTAGTTATTAATCCTGAGGATGTACTAGTTAAAAAGCTTGCCGAAGACGATTTTCAAATTCATATTCAATTGCTAGTAAATAAATCTGATGTTGGCCGAGTCATAGGAAAAGGTGGCAGAATAGCAAATGCAATCAGAACAATTATTTATGCAGGTGCGAGTAAAGAAGGAAAAAAAGTGCATTTGGATATAGATTCTTATTAACCATATGTATGTTTTAGGAAAAACCACGACATCACATGGAATAAAAGGTGAGTTAAAAATTAAAAATTTAAGTGACTATGATAGATTCTATTCTGGAGAAGAGGTCTTTATTGATGATGAAAGACTTATAATCAAATCTGTTAGAAGTCATAAGAACTTTTTGTTGGTTTCATTTTATGGATACGAATCAATTAATGATATATTTAAGTTTTTTAACAAGTTAGTTTACTCAAAAAAAAGGGGTAAAAGCGAAGACGGCCATCATTATGAAGATATAATTTCAAAGAAAGTTATTGATGAAAAAGATAATTTTATTGGTGTTGTAAAATCAATAAGAGAAGTTCCACAGGGACATATACTTGAGGTTGAGAAGGATTCTAAAATAATATTAATTCCATATGAAGACTTTTTTGTAAAACAAATTACTAGTTCCTCAATCATTGTCAAACTTATAGAAGGTATAATATGATAATTGAAATTTTAACATTATTTCCAGAATTTTATGCAAGTATATTAAATAGATCGATTATCAGTAGAGCTTTAAAAAGAGGTATAGTCAAAGTTAATCTTCATGATCTTAGAAAGTTTTCATCTAATAAACACAATAAAGTTGATGATACACCTTATGGTGGAGGGGAAGGAATGGTTCTTCAATTCCCACCAATATATGATGCAATAATGAAATTAAAAGATGACAATACAAAAGTCTACTTATTATCGCCTCAAGGGAAAAAGTATAATCATGATTTTGCAATGGAAATGTCAAAATTTAAAAAGATCATATTAATATGTGGTTATTATGAAGGTGTTGATTCTAGAGTTGAAAAAATTATAGATGCGGAAATTTCAGTTGGAGATTATATTTTAACTAATGGAGACATAGCTTCTATGTTAATTGTAGATTCTTTGATTAGGTTATTGCCAGGCGTTATTAACAAAGAGTCAGTAAAAAAAGATACATTTTACTCTGGTAAGATAAAGTATCCTCAATATACAAAACCATCTAGCTATAAAGGATATAAGGTCCCTGAGGTATTATTAAGTGGCGATCATGAAAAAATCGCTGAGTGGAGAGAAAGTAAAATTAAAGAAATCACAGAAAAAAAAAGACCAGATTTAAATAAATAAAAAAAACTTGTTAATAAAGGTCTACTTTGATATAATATTTCTGCATTTAAGGAAATTAAAATTGTATTAAAGTACTAAAAGTAAATTGAAAGAGGATAAAATGGAAAATTTAAAAGGACAAAACTTGATTAATGAAGTTACAAAAAAATATTTAAAAGATAGAGTAGAATTTTCCGCTGGGGATACAGTGAAGGTTTCGGTATCTATAAAAGAAGGAACGAGAGAAAGAATTCAAATATTTGAAGGTTTGGTTATAAAAAGACAAGGCGGTGGAGTTGGAGGGACTTTCACGGTAAGAAAGATTTCATATGGTATTGGAATCGAAAGAACTTTTCCAGTAAACTCGCCATTTATTACAAAAATTGAAGTCGTAAGAAAAGGTGCGGTTAGAAGGGCTAAACTAGGATATATAAGAAATCTTTCTGCAAAAGCAGCGAGAATAAAAGAAAAAAGATAATTTACAAAACAAAAAAACGGAATATAGAAAAAAATGAAAATAATGAAAATATTTTCATTTTTTTTTGAAAGCCTTTTCATATATGCTATAATTAGTTATTATATATTAGAGGTGATTCTATGGCACAAGCAACAATTTATAGCGTTGCGCTTGCTGCAGGAGTTTCTTTGGCTACTGTATCAAGGGTTCTAAATAACCCTGAAAAAGTAAAAAAATCAACTAGGGAAAGAGTTTTAAAGGTAATCAATGAGCTTGGATACAGGCCGAATGTAATAGCTAGAGGATTAGCAAGTAGAAAAACTACAAATGTTGGAGTTGTTGTTTCGGATATAACTCGAGCTTCAGTTGCAGAAATGCTCGGAGGAATCTCTGATATTGCTAATAATTATCAATATTCAATAAAAATTTTTGTTATACGAGAAGAAACAGATATTATCGATACTACACATAAAATAGTGTCTGAACAAGTTGACGGGATTTTATTTTTAAATGACGAATTAGCTGAACAAAAAGTTCAAGATGTAAAAAATATTTTTGATCAAAATAATATTCCTGTAGTTTTCGCAAATGTGATAGCAAGTAATGATGAGTCACCTCAAGTATCTATTGATTATGAAAAAGCAGGATATGAATTAACAAAGACATTAATAGATGACAATAGAAAGAATATTTTTTTGCTTTCAACAGCAAGAAAATACAAGGTTAATGATTTAAAAGAAGCAGGATATACAAAAGCAATAAAAGAGGCAGGTCTTCCTGTGAAAATTTTTAGGACAAGTGGAGATACAGACATAAATAGTCAACATTTTTCATCGTTTTTTAAAGATAAGATAGTTGACGCTGCAATTGGAGTCAGAGACTCAATTGCTGTATCTTTTATGAATATTGCTATTAAAAATGGAAGAAAAATACCAGAAAATATTGCAGTTGCAGGATTCCAAAATACTAAATACGCTCTACTTTCTAGACCTTTAATGACTTCATTAGATATTCCTGTATATGATATAGGTGCAGTATCAATGAGACTTTTAACAAAACTTATGAACAAGGAAAATGTTGAGAATATTCAAATTTCTCTACCTCATTTCATCGTAAAAAGAGAGAGTACAAGATAATGAAATTATTTGATCTATTAAAACAAAGAAATATGATAAAGGATATTTCAGATACTGCTTTAGCAAAAAAATTCTTGAATGAACAAAAAACAAGATTTTATTGTGGTTTTGATCCATCATCAACATCATTAACAGTTGGACATTTAGTACAAGTTGTAAGATCAAAAATCTTACAGTCATTTGGACACACCCCAATTATAGTTATTGGAGGTGCTACAGGATTAATAGGAGATCCAAAACAAAATCATGAACGAAAACTTATTTCTCTTGAAAGTTCCCTTGAAAATTCTAAACATATTGAAGCTCAATTAAGAAATCTTTTAGGAGATAATGCAATCTATTTAAATAACTATGAATGGCTGAAAGATATTAACCTTGTTGACTATCTTAGAGAATATGGTAAATTTTTTCCCATAAATTATATGTTATCAAAAGATACAATTTCTAAAAGACTAGAAAAAGGAATATCTTACACAGAATTTTCATATATGATAATTCAATCTATTGATTTTTTACATTTATATAATGAATATAATTGTAAAATACAATTTGGAGGATCAGATCAATGGGGGAATATAACTTCTGGTTTAGAATTAATTAGAAAAAAAAACCATGAGTCAGAAGTTTTAGGACTATCATCGCCTTTATTATTGAAATCAGATGGAACTAAGTTTGGAAAATCTGAATCTGGAACTTTATGGCTTGATAAAAAACTAACTTCTCCATACGAATTATATCAATATTTTTTAAATTCATCTGATCAAGATGTAATTAATTATTTGAAACTACTTACGACATTAAACAACTCAGAAATAAATGAATATCAATCTAAAATGAATGAGAATCCAGGTTCAAGATTGGCTCAGAAAAAACTAGCTGAGGAAGTTGTAATTATGGTTCATGGAATTAAGGAATTAAACATATCAAAAGAAGTTACTAATGCACTTTTTTATGGCAAATTTGATAATTTAGCTATTGAATCTTTTGAAATATTAGAAAAAACATTACAAAAAACTTCTAATATGAATTTGATTGAAGCATTAATTGAATTAAAATTAGCAAGTTCAAAAAGAGAAGCAAGAGAGTTTATCAACAATAACGCAATCCAAATTAATGGAAAAAAGATTAACGAATTAGACTATAAATTTTTAGAAGAAAAATTCTATCATAATAAATATCTTGTTATCAGGCGCGGAAAGAAAAAATATGGAATCGTAAAAAAAAATGTTAAGGATATTAATTAACAGAAAAGCTGGAAAAAACAACAAAAAAATTGATTTTAATTCAATAAAAAAGAAGTTTCCAAAACAATATCTTAATAAAAAGATTTATAATGTTGAAGATGTAAATAATTATGATCATTTTTTTGATTCGATTAATTTTAAAGATGTAATTGTTTTGGTGGGAGGAGATGGAACATATAACCATTTTATTAATGGAATATCAAAAACTCCTAATCAAAAAATTTTTTTTATGAGATCAGGAACTGGAGACGATTTTTTTAGAAGTATAAGTAAAAAAAATAAAATTATATTAGTAAATGATTATATAAAGCATTTACCAAAAGTAAACATTAATGGCTTAGATTTAAAATATTTAAATGGAATTGGAATTGGGCTTGATGGCTATGTAGGAAATCAAATCAAGAGTAAAACATCTAGTAAAAATGCTTTTACATTCTTTTATTATTCAATTGTTGGAATATTGAAATTCAAAACTTTTATATTAAATATTGATATTGACGGCAACAATTTAAAATATAATAAAACCTGGTTTTGCTCAATTATGTTTGGGAGTACCTTTGGTAGAGGAATGAAGGTTGCACCACATGCAACAAGAGAAAAAGAACTTCATGCAGTGATAGTCAAAGACTGTCCAAGATGGTTGCTGTTGTTTATTTTTCCTTTTATATACTTTGGCAAACATATATGGTTTAAAAAATATGTTGATATTATAGAGGGAAATGATTTAGAGTTATTATTTAAATCAAAGCAATATTGTCAAATAGATGGAGAGATAATTGAAGTTAAAAAAACTCCAATAAGAACAAATATTTGATTATCTTTTCAGACCTACTTTATTATAGACATCTAAGATTTTTAGTTCTGCAATTTTGCTAGCTTCTTTTTTTCCTTTGTCTAAAATTTCATCAAGTTTTTTTGAATTGATTAGTGACTTGTATTTTTTTTGGATGGGTTCTAAAGTTTCTGCAATAATTTTATAAACTGAGTCTTTAAACTCTTTATATGATGAATTTTTGAATTTTTTTTCTGTTTCTTTGATACTATTGTTACTTAGAGAGGCGTAAATTGTTAATAGATTAGATAATCCAGGTTTCTTTTTTTCATCAAAATAAATTTCGTTATCATTATCTGTAACAGCAGAATAAATTTTCTTTTTTACCGAAGTTAAATCATCCGATAGTAAAATATATGATTTAGAACTTTTTTCTGTTTTAGCCATTTTTTTAATTGGGTCAGTTAGAGACATTATCTTTGAACCAATTTTAGATTTGTAGCCTTCAGGAATTTTGAATGTTTTACCATAATTATGATTAAATCTTTTAGCTAATGTTCGAGTTAGCTCTAAATGCTGTGATTGATCGGATCCAACAGGAACAATATCTGCATCATATAAAAGTATATCCGCTGCCATTAAATTTGGATAAGTAAATAAAGAAGTTCTAATGGTTTCACTATAATTTTTTTTATCTTTATATTGAATCATTCTTTCAAGCTCTCCGATGTGGGATGTAGATTCCATAATGTAAGAAAGTTGGGTATGCTCTTTAACTTCTGATTGAAGAAATATATTTACTTTTAGAGGATCTAATCCACAAGCTATATATGTAGCCGCAATTTCCCTTATATTTTTTTCTAATTCATGACTATTAATTGGTATTGTTATGGCATGTAAATCTGCGATAAATATAAAGAAACTTGAATTTGAAAATTTTTCTTGCAAATCTAAAAATTGCTTTATAGCACCTATATAATTTCCTAATGTAAGTTGACCCGAAGGTTTTATTCCAGATACAATTCTCATTTTCATACCTCTAAATATTCAATAGTAAGTCTAATTTTTTAATTAAATCTTCCAAATAATTTACAACTGAAAGAAACGTACTTTTGTCTGTTAAATCTACTCCAGCAATCTTAGCTTGGTTAACAGGAAAATCATTTCCTCCTGATTTTAACATGTTTTTATAGTCGGTCATTGCACCAGGAACTTTATTTTTTATGTTTTCAAAAATTTTTAAAGATGCACTGAATGAAGTTGCATACTGGTATACATAAAAAGGAGTGCGAAATAGATGAGGAATGTATGCCCATACATATTTTTTAAATTTTTCTTTCTCGATATCAATATCATAGTAGTGTTTATAAAGATCTATCATAATTTTTGATAATGAATCAGAAGTGATTGGTTGACCTTCAGCGATTTTTTTGTTTGCTAAATATTCATAATTCGCAAATAGTGTCTGTCTGAAAAATGTGGATAAAACTCTATTAATAGCAACTTCTAATATTTGAATTTTTTCTGATTTTGACTTTGAGATCTCAAAAAGATAATCTAACAAAATATGCTCGTTAAATGTTGATGCAATTTCAGCTATAAAAATTGTGTAATCACTTGTTGGCATTGGTTGATGCAAGTTTGAAAAAAGAGTATGTGCACTGTGTCCAGCTTCATGTGCTAACGTCATTACGCTTGATAGTGTTTGATCGTGGTTAAGTAATATGTATGGATGATGACCATATACACCAGATGAGTAAGCACCTGTTCTCTTTCCATCTTTCGGATAAGCATCAACATAACCATCCTCTAGAGCATTTTTTTGAAATTTGACAAATTCAGAGTCAAGGTTCTCTATTGATTTTAAGAAGAGGTCTTTTGATTCTTCATAAGTATACTTTTTGTTTTCTTTAGATAATGATAGAAATCTATCGTAGGTATAATAATTCTCCATTCCAAGATATTTCTTTTTTAGTTTAATAAATTTTTTTACTGACGCCGTATTTTCACGAGCAACATCTATTAAGTTTAAAAATACTTTTTTTGGGATATTATTTTTAAATAATACAGAATGTAATGAATCAGTGTAATTTCTTGATTCATAATTTGATTTTAAATTATTTAAAACAAGCTGATAAGTTGTAGCAAAAGCAGTTTTATTTTCTGAGTATCTTTTAAATGTAGCTTCAAAGATTTTTCTTCTATCTTCGCTATCACCGAGAGTTTTAATAATTGAAGACCAGTTTGATGAATTTACCTTAATCTTTTCTCCTGAACTCAGAGTTACAATTTCATCTTCTCTATCTATGATAGATAAAGATTGATGAAGAAGTGAGGGCAAACTATTCGAAATAGAGAAATTTGCAATCAATTTTTCTTGTTTATCATCTAAAATATGCTCTTGAGAGTGGAATAACTTAGTCATTGGAAATAAATATTTTTTAAGTTCTTGCTCTTTATGCATCATATTAAAAAGATTCTCTTTTCCAATACTAATAAGTTCAGGTGAAACAAAAGATGTTTTTTTGTAAAATTCAGAAAGCAATATTCGTAATTTTTGATTATCAGCTTGAATTTTTTCATTCTTTAGGTCTAAATCACCTTTGAGGTGAATATATAAATATATTTTATATAAATGTGCAGTAACCTCGGTGTCTTGTCTAAAATGAGCTTTTAAATCATGAATGTTACTCAGCTTACCTTTATACTTATCTAAATCATTAAGTTTTAGTTTCAATTTTTGAAAATCATTTTCCCATTCTTCATGACTACTATATAAATTTTTTAAATTCCATTTTGACATAAATTTCTCCTAAAATAAATATAGATCAATTATACCAAAATAACAAAAAAAAGCGTAGTTCAAAAAAATGAAAAAATGTGTGTGCATAGATGGTAAATAAAATTCAACTTGCAAATCACTTGAATGAGTTATATAATATTGTAGCAAGCATAAAAAGCTTTAAAGCTTTTATGTAAAGGAGTGTTAGTATGATTACAATTTATACCACACCGAGTTGCTCTTCTTGTAGAAAAGCAAAAAAGTGGTTAGATGAGCATAGGGTTCCATATCAGGAAAAAAATCTTTTCAATCACCCTATTTCAATCAAAGATATAGATTTGATGCTTGAGAATGCGGAAAATGGTTTTGAAGATATAATATCAACAAGATCAAAGATATTTAAGGAAATGTCATTGGATGTTGAAGACATGAAAATTAGTGAATTGAAGCAATTTATAATTGATTATCCGTCAGTTCTTAAAAGACCTATAATAATTGACGGAGAAAAAATGCAGGTTGGATACAATGACGAAGAGATTAGGGTTTTTATTCCAAAAAGGTTGAGGGATCTTATCATGTGTGTAGATTGTCCTTCCGGAGAGACTAGAGATTATCAAACTGCTTTAGAGAGATATTTTGAAGAAATACATTCAGAATAAGAGTTAGAATTTATTAAATTATTTGTTTAAATTAAATATTTTGTTATAATGTTAACCGAAAATAAGGAGAAAATAATATGTCAATTAAAGTTGGAATTAATGGGTTTGGAAGAATTGGAAGATTAGCTTTTAGATTGCTATCTCAAGATAAGAGTTTTGATGTAGTAGGTATTAATGATTTAACAGATGCAGAAACATTAGCATATTTATTGAAGTACGATACTGCACAAGGAAGGTTTTTGGATAACGAAGTTGGTTTTGAAAATAAGAAATTAATAGTTAAAGATAAATCAATTCCCATTTTTTCAATAAGGAATCCTCAAGAAATACCTTGGAAAGAATTAGAAGTTGACGTTGTTCTAGAATGCACTGGTTTCTTCGCTGATGAGGAAAAAGCAGGATGGCATTTAGAAGCGGGAGCAAAAAAAGTTGTAATTAGTGCTCCAGCAAAAGGAAATGTAAAGACAGTAGTTTACAATGTGAATGAAGATATTTTAACTGGTGGTGAAAAAATAATCAGTGGTGCTTCATGTACAACTAATTGTCTGGCACCAGTAGCCAAAGTTCTTCATGAAAAGTTTGGAATTGAAAAAGGATTTATGACAACTGTTCATGCTTTAACAGCCGATCAATCTCCAGTTGATGGGCCACACAAAAAAGGTATCAAATCAAGAAGGGGAAGAGCATCGGCATTTAACATTGTCCCAACAGCTACGGGAGCTGCGAAAGCAATTGGATTAGTTCTACCTGAACTCAATGGTGTTTTAGATGGTCTTGCATTAAGAGTTCCAACACTTACTGGCTCTATTGTTGATCTAGTTGTTGAACTTAAAAAGAATGTAACTGTTGAAGAAGTCAATGCAGCTATGAAAGCTGCAGAATCAGAATCATTCAAATATGTAACTGATCCAATAGTGTCCTCGGATGTTATTGGCACTTCCTATGGATCATTATTTGATTCTTCTTCAACTACAATTGTTGAATCTAATGGAAAACAATTACTAAAAGTTCTTGCTTGGTATGACAATGAGATGAGTTATACATCGCAACTTGTGAGAACACTTAAAAAATTTTCTAACCTATAACAATTGATTTTTTCTAAAAGTAAAGAGACATAGTATGTCTCTTTTTGATATAATATATATATGAATTTTAATAGTTGGTTAGACTCAGATGAGATAAAAAGTATTCTAGAAGATATAAAAAAATTACTTGAATTAGAAAAAAAGGTGTTTTATCCTGAAATAAAAAATCTATTAAGATCTTTGTCAATAACAAGGTTCAAATCTTTAAAAGTTGTGATATTAGGCCAAGACCCATACCATGGAGAAAACCAAGCTGATGGTTTGGCATTTAGCTGTTCAAAAAAACCCTTTCCTCCATCATTAAGGAATATTTTCAAAGCTATCAAGTCACAATATAAATATGAAATTGATAATGGCGACTTATCTAGATGGTCTAATCAAGGAGTTTTGTTATGGAATGTTTATCTTACAGTTAGAAAAAATGAGCCACTTTCTCATAGGTTTACAGAATACGAAAATTTAACAAAAAGTTTATTAGACTTTATATCGAAAAATAAACGAAATGTAGTTTTTATGCTTTGGGGAAAATTCGCACAAAAATTTGAAAAAGAAATTACTGGAGATCATTTAATAATAAAAACCTCTCATCCATCACCATTATCTTTTTACAGAGGTTTTGATAAAGATGATGTATTTATCAGAGCAAATAAATATTTGGAATCAAAAAAAACGGAACAAATTATTTGGAAATGACTAACAAGAATATAAAAGAATTTCTGAGGATAAATAAAAATCCTCAGCTAGGTTATAAAACTATTCATATTTTAGGAACTAATGGAAAAGGATCAACGGCTTATTTTCTTTCTCAATTAATGGAAAAAGATTGTAAAGTCGGTCTATATATCTCTCCCTTTACAAGTAATCGTTTTGATAATATCTATGTGCAGGGTAAAAATATTGAAGAAGTAAATGACTACTATAAATTATACAAAAGTCAGTTTCAAAAATTTGGTTTATCTGAATTCGAAGAAGATACAGCGCTAGCGAGTATTATTTTTAAATTAATGAATGTAAAATATGCAATATTCGAAGTTGGAATTGAGACTTCAAATGATGCAACAAACGTTATATTACCTGACTATACTCTTATAACATCAACGTCTCTTGATCATGAAGATATTTTAGGAACAAATTTTAAAGATATAGCATTAAATCTCTCTGAATTATTTAAAGAAAACTCTAAAATATTTGTTTCTAGAAGAATAAAAAAAAGTATTAAGAATATTTATATTAAGCAAGCAAAAAAAATCAATAGTAAGATAATATTTGATAAAAAAATCAAAAACATAAAAAAATATCCTTATTATCAAGAAAGAAACATAGAGCTCGCATTAAAAGTATTTAAAGATATCTTTAACGATAAAAACGTATCATTTGATAATTTAAAAATGCTTCCATTTAGATTTGAAAAAATTAAGAAAAATATTATCCTTGATGGAGCACACAATGTTGAGGGAGTTAAGCTTCTTGTTAAAACATTAATTAAATTAAAAATAAGTCCTCTAGTAATTTTTTCTTCTTTAAATACAAAAAATTTTAAAGAAATGATACAAGTTTTAATTCCGTCATCAAAAAAGATTTATGTAACAACATTTGACGTAAAAAATTCAATAAATATTAAACAAGCAAAATCAATTAATGGTACAGAATATCTACCTAAAAATAAAATTCTTGATAAATTAAACGAGTCAAGTCGTGATATAATATTAGTTACAGGTTCATTGTATTTTTTGAGAGAATTGAGGAGAATAATAAATGAAAAAAAGTAATACATTAAAGATAGCTGTTGCAGCTCAGTTGATAGCTTTGGGTGTAATTATAAGCTCATTATCTTTTATAATTCCGATTTCTGGAATTCCAGCAATTAGAATAGACTTGATTATTATTCCTGTAATTCTTGCGGGAATTATGCTAGGAAAATTATATGGTGTTATTGTCGGAACGCTAGTTGACATTATTGCTTATTTTATTTTATTTCAAGGTTATGGACCTTTTAATCCGGGATTTACAATTAATTTGGCTATGACAGGATTTATTGCGGGTTTTGTTTTTACTTTTTTTAGAAATTCTTCTGAAAAAAAACTTTTTAAAATTATAAAATACATCTCACTATCTGTGTTCTTATTTCTTTTTCTATATACAGTGACTTTAATTATTACAACATCTGAAATAAGATTTGGTCCAAGTGTCGTTGCAATTACTAACTCAGGAAAATTAATTTTGATATTAACAGTATTTGCTGCATTGATAATATCAATGATTTTTTACTTCTTAATATTTAAAAATGAAAAGTTTATGAAGAATGAATCTTTTTATAAATATTTTCTAATCCTTACACTCGCGGAGTTTTTTATAATTTATAATTCATCATTATGGATAGAAATCTACACAACAATTCCAACTTACGTAAGTGTTGTGTCAAGATTTATTCGAACTGCGCTACTTTTTCCTTTCAAATTTATGCTTTTAATTTTAATAGTTAGGGCATCTGAAAAAATTTTACATAATGATATATCTTTTTTAAATTTAGATCATAACCCTAAAAAAACAAACTTTACAAAAATAAATCAAACAAATGAAAATTAATATTATTGGGGGCGGATTAGCCGGAGTTGAAGCATCATATTATCTTTTAAAAAAAGGTTATGAAGTTGATATGTATGAGATGAGACCAATAAAAATGACGGGTGCACACAGGACATCCAATCTTGCTGAATTAGTTTGTTCTAACTCGCTCAGATCGAATGATTTGAATAATGCAATAGGACTCATGAAAGAGGAGTTAAGAATATTGGATTCTCTGATAATGAATGCTGCTGAATATGCAAAAATTCCTGCGGGATCCGCTTTAGCAGTTGATAGAGAGAAATTCTCAAATTATATAAAAACAAAATTAGATAGTTTTTCAAATTTTAGACTACACAACAAAGAAATCCAATCATTAAATACTAATGAGTATAATATAGTAGCTACAGGACCACTCACTTCTGATCATTTAATGAATAATTTAAAAAAAATTATACAAAAAGATTTTTTACATTTTTATGATGCGGTTTCTCCAATAATTTCTTCCGACTCTATCGATATGAATATTTGTTATAAAAAAAGCAGATATGATAAAGGAGAGGGTGATTACATAAATTGTCCGATGACAAAGGACGAGTATGAAAATTTTTATGATTTAATTATCAATTCAGAGAAGACGAAAGAAAAGGATTTTGAAAGAAAAGTTTTTGAAGGATGTATGCCTATTGAGGATATGGCGAAAAGAGGTAAAGAAACTATGCTTTTTGGCCCACTAAAACCGGTAGGACTAGAGTATAATAATATTAGACCTTATGCAGTTATTCAACTAAGGCAGGATGATGCTGCTTCCTCTATGTATAATATTGTTGGTTTTCAAACAAAACTTAAGTTTCCAGATCAAAAAAAAATTATAAGAACTATTCCGGGCCTGAAAAAAGCTGAAATTTTAAGATATGGAGTTATGCACAAAAATAATTATATTGAATCCCCGAAAATCTTAATTAATGGTTACAGATTAAAAAACTATCCGAAAATTTTTATTGCCGGGCAACTTTCAGGAGTTGAGGGTTATGTTGAGAGTGCTGGATCAGGATTATGTTCAGCTATAAATCTAGATAATTTTATCTCTAAAAAGAGTTATTTAACTTTACCTGAAGAAACAATGTTAGGAGCAATGTCAAAATATGTCTCTACTGAGAATGAATCATTTGTTCCAATGAATGCAAATTTTGGGCTTTTTTCACAACTTTCAAAAAAAATGAAAAAAAAAGAACGAAGAATATATTTTTCTACCAGAGCACTAAAAAAAATTACAGAATTTAAGAAGAAAAACAACATATGAAAACTGATTTCTACGAGTATTTAAAAAACATTAGAAACTTTAGCACTAATACTATTAATAATTATATCTTTGATTTAGAAATATTCGAGAGGTTTATAATCGATAATTCTTTAGCAGCAAACATTAATTTAGTAAATAGACCAAGGATTCTTAGACATTTCATTTCCTGGATGCAAGAAAAAAAATTAGCTGAGTCTACAATCTTAAGGAGAATATCGTCATTAAAAACATATTATAAATTTTTATATGAAAAAAAAGAAATAGATTTTAATCCCCTTGATGGTATAAATGTTCCGAGAAAAAAAAAGAGTATACCTAAAAGAATTCACAATAATGAGGTTAAATTAATTTTAAAATCCATCGACAAAAATAATGATTTAGGTTTTAGAAACTATGTTATGATAGACATGCTTTACAGTTGTGGACTTAGAGCTTCAGAAATAGTTAAACTAAAGATATCTGATCTGTCTCTTGAATCTAGAAGAATTACACTTGTTGGCAAAGGCCAAAAAACTAGAGTTTTACCAATTACAAACCTTTTAAGAGTAAATCTCAATAAATACTTGACAGAAATAAGGCCAAAACTATTAAGTAAAACAGATAAGTTTAACAGAGTAATTTTTGTATCTAGAAGTGGAAACCCAATGACTGTTAGGAATTTACAAAAAATCCTTGAAAAAGTTGTAAGAACATCTGGAGAAACATTTAGACTTCATCCACACATGCTTAGACACTCATTTGCCTCTGAACTTTTATCAAATGGAGCAGACCTTAGAACAATTCAAAAATTATTAGGACACGATAATATATCAAGCACACAGATATATACGCACCTTAGCACAAAAAAAATTATCGATCAATATAGAAACACACATCCTAGAAATAATCAAAAAAAGGAGAAAAAAGATGAATAGAAAATTTGAAGTTATTGAAGAATACAAAAATCATAAGATAACCTTACCAGTAAGACAGACTACTGGAAGTGCAGGATATGATATCGCAAGTTTAGAGCACACAACTATAAAACCAGGGGAATTAAAGCTAGTTAAAACTGGATTAAAAGTTATGATTCCTAGTAATGAAGCTCTACTAGTTTATGCAAGGTCATCGTTAGGACTCAAGAAAACATTGATGATGAGCAATGGGGTTGGAGTGATTGATTCAGATTACTATAATAATGCTAAAAATGAAGGTCATATACTTGTCCCACTTTATAATTTTGGCAACAAAATTTCTGAAATTGAAGCCGGAGAGAGAATTGCTCAGGGAATTTTCACTAAATTTTTCAAAGTTGATGAAGAAAAAAATGTATTATCACAACGAAAAGGTGGATTTGGAAGTAGCAAGAGTTAAAAAAGCTCGTAATCTTGCATTAAAATTTCTCATATGATATATTATATTAGGTTACTAAAACACATACTATATATATTTTGTTCAAGTGCTTTTTCTTAGAAAAAGTGAATAAAAAATTGAGTATAGTAGAGGAAAAAAACAAAAACGGAGGAAATCAAATGGCAGTAGTTTCAATGAAACAACTACTAGAATCGGGTGTTCATTTTGGACACGCAACAAGAAGATGGGATCCTAAGATGGCTCCCTACATTTTTACATCAAGAAACGGCATTCATATCATAGATTTAAAAAAGACAGCTGAGGAAATCGAAAGAGCCTATCAGGCATTATTTCAAATCATTGCTGAGGGTGGAAAAGTTCTTTTTATAGGAACAAAAAAACAAGCTCAAGAGGCTGTAAAAGAAGAAGCAATTAGAACCGGCCAATTTTATGTTGATAAAAGATGGTTAGGGGGAACTTTAACAAATTTTAAAACTATAAAATTAAGAATAAAGAGATTAAAAAACCTTCACAAAATGGAAGAGAATGGTACTTTTGACAAGTTACCAAAAAAAGAAGTTTTATTACTGTTGAAGGAACGAGCTAAGTTAAATAAGTTTCTTGGGGGAATCAAAGAGATGAGCAAACTTCCAGAGGCTGTATTTGTTGTTGATCCAAAGAGTGAGATAAACGCTGTTTTAGAGGCGAGAAAATTAAAAATTCCTGTTTTTGGAATTGTTGATACTAATTGTGATCCAGATTTTGTTGACCATATTATACCTGCAAATGATGATGCAATCAGAGCTGTAAAACTAATTACTTGGGTAATGGGTAACGCATGTATTGAAGCCATGGGTGGAGAAGTTGAAAAATATGAAGAAGAATCGCCTTCAGAGGCATCTAGAAGAGATAAACCTGAGCGAGTGAAAGCAGAAGCACCAAAAGCAGAAGCACCAAAAGCAGAAGCACCAAAAGCAGAAGCACCAAAAGCAGAAGCACCAAAAGCAGAAGCACCAA
>JAAZUY010000079.1 GCA_018623895.1 bacterium
ATAGAAGGATTATTGGTTTTTATATTTTCTATATTAGCATCTTACTTATTAGCAGTTTTTACTAAAAAATTAGAGTATAAAAAAAGATAAATTTTATAGTATAATTATTTTAATATTTATTAAAAAAACATTAAAAAAAATAAAAATATATTTAATTTAAGAAATTATAGGAGTAATTTATGGAAAAGTATTGTAAAAATTGTGGATTCATTTTGGATGAAAAAAAAGAGGTATGTGATTATTGTGGGGTCAAGATAGAATCATCAACTATTACTGATTCTACAGTAATAGAGAAGAAACCATCAAAAAGTAATTCTGAAGATGTACTTGTCCCGTTAGTTCTATTAGTTATATTGCCGGGGCTTCATTACTTTTATAAAAGAAAATTTTTTAATGGATTTGTAAGATGTATATTATTTTGGGTTACATTCGGTGGATTTGGATTGTGGTTCTTTATTGATCTGATAAGAATTGTATTAGGGAAATTTACAAAAGAAAGAGAGAATTAATTGCATGGCATATGAATCTTTAAAGTATAAAGTGCTTTTAAAAGAAAAGCAGTTTGAAATTAGAGAATATGAATCATTCGTTTCAATGGGTGTATCAAATGGATATGGCGGAGGTTTTAGCAAATTATTTAATTACATTACAGGTTACAATAATAGAAGTCAAAAAATAGCAATGACGACTCCGGTTATTACAAATACAAAAAAACAAGATATGAAATTTACTATGCCTAAGGATGTTGCAGAATCGGGTTATCCTGAACCGCTTGATAAGAGTATAACAATAGTTAAAGAGGATTTAAAAATTGTGGCATCTTTCTCTTTTAAAGGTTCATTCATAGGCTCATTTAGAAATATTAAAGAACATAACAAGAGTCTAATTAAGTTCATAGAAGAACACGGATATACAATAAAATCTGATTTGTTACTAATGACTTATAATGGTCCATATACTCCGGCACCTTTAAAAAAATATGATTTAGCATATGAAATAATAAAGTAATTGAAACGCTAATTTAATTTAATAATCATTAACGATGTGGTAATATTAATTAGAAAAAAATATTCAAGAGGATTTGATTTGAGAGAGCAAACATTCATTATAATTAAACCAGATGCAATTGATAGAAGGCTAGAAAAAGAAATATTTAATATAATCGAAGAGAATGGATTTAGCATTCTAGAATCAAAAAAAGTAATTGTCAAAAAAGATATTATTCTAAAGCACTATCAAGAAGTAATTGAAAGAATTCAACTTGATTATTTTCAAAACGCTATAATAGAGGCATTTAATCAAAAAGAAGTGATTATAGCAAAAATTGAATCAGAGACTGACACAATAAATAAACTAAGAAAACTAGTAGGTGCAACAGACCCGAGTAAAGCCTCATCAGATTCAATAAGAGGGAAACTTGGAAATGATAGTTTTGATTTAGCTTCAAAAGAAAAACGTATGATAAATAACCTAATCCATGCATCAGATTCAATTATTTCTGCAAAAAAAGAAATTTCTCTCTGGTTTGATAAACAAAGTTTTTAAAGGAAAATTGTTATGACAAAAAATATAAATATTCCTAATGCTCTTAGTATTTCAAGAATAATATTTCTTCCACTTTTATATTATTTTGCTCTTAATTGGCTTAAATTCGAATTTTTGATTTCATACATTTTTATTGGTATTACAGATGCTTTAGATGGTTTTCTTGCTAGGTTGCTTAATCAAGTGACAAAGTTAGGTAAGATTTTAGACACTGTTGCAGATATATTTTTTTATTTTTCAACTTTATTTTTTTTATATTATTTTTATCCTGAAATTATCTCATTTAATGAAAATTTGATTTATATATTTTTATTAGTTTTTTTACTTGCTTACTTCATATCAATCATTAAATTTAAGAAACCAATTCAAATTCATACTAATCATTTGAGATTTAATGCTGTTTTAGTTTATTTGATAATGATTTTTTCATACTTTTTTGATACAAGATATTTTGCAACTATTATTTTGTTATCTTTCATAATTGGATTCATCGAAGAAATCATTATTTTTATTAAATTTGATAATTTTACTGCAGATACGAGATCAATTTGGGAATTGATTAAAAAGAGAAAAAAATGAAGAATATAATTATAAATGCACTGATTTCAAACACAGCTAGCATAGGTGTCCATTGGATATATGACTATAAATTTTTAGAGAAATTATCAAATAAACAGTCATTATTGTTTATGGATCCAAAAAAAAGTATTTATGATCAAGCTAATTCCGCTTATTTTGTTTATCCAAATTATAAAGTTGGAATGTATACAGCGGTTGGTCAAATAGTTGAATTATTATATAAAAGACTTAAATTAAACAAATCATATGGAGTATCTGAATATAAACATGACCTTATTAATTTTTATAAGCCTGGCGGAAATTATATTGGATATGTTGAGTCCTATGGAAAAAAAATGATTTATAATAATCTAATTTCTGATTTAGGATTAGATAAAAAAAACCTTGTTCACATTGATGATCACCAAATAATTGGGTTTGCACCTTATATTTCATGTAAAGCATTGAATATGGAAAGCGATAAGGCTCTAGATTTCTGTAAATTTTTTTCATCAAGTGAAGACTACAAATCTTATTATAAAATGTTTGATATACTTTTAAGTTTAAACAGAAAAATCCAAAAACAAGATAT
>JAAZUY010000080.1 GCA_018623895.1 bacterium
AATTAATGATAATAATTGATAAATATAAAATTCCTTATGTTGATGATTCATCAAATGATGAGTTACGTTTTAAACGAAATTTCATTCGTAAAAAGGTTCTGGGTCCATGGGTTTTGGATGATAACAATGTAGTCGATTCAATTGCTGAATCAGGGGCAAATTTTTTTGAGTATCAGCAATCTCTGATGTATTTTATAAATGAATTTATACGAAATAACGTATCAGAATTTCAAAACGGTCTATTTCTAATCAAAAAGAAACATATTAAAAAATTACCTATTTTGGCTAGAGTAATGGTTTTTCAAGTTCTAACTAATTCATTGAGGCAGTTTAGAAAATTTGATTTTCAAGATATTAAGAATTTTATACAAAAAAATATTACAGGTAGTTTATACACCTCAAGACTTGGATGGTGCTTACTAGTAGACAGGGAATACTATATTTTATCAAAAGAGAGTAGAAAACAAAAAAATAAAACGATTGATTTAACTCTAGGTAAAGCAGCTAACTTTTTAGAGTATGACTACATATGCACAGAAACTAACTATAAATTTGAGAAATCAGAAAACCCAAATGTTGAATACATTGATAAGCATAAAATTAAAAATAAAAAATTGCAACTAAGAGTTTGGAGAGAAGGAGATGCATTTAGGCCATTAGGAATGTCAGGCAAACAAAAAATCAGCGATTTTTTAACAAATAAAAAATTAAATCGTTTTGAAAAATTTAATCAGCCTGTTCTTTGTGCTGATGATAAAATTATTTGGGTTTGTGGTCACAGAATCGATGACAGATATAAGATCAGTGATAGGACTACTAAATTTATTAGTCTTAATAGAATAAAGAGGTCAATTGTGTAATGAGAGGAATAGATCAAAATCTTGAAAAATATATATCAGATCAAGATATAACTAAAAGAGTCAAAGAAATTTCAAATGAAATTTCGCGCTTATACTGTGACAAAAATCCTATTTTAATTGGAGTTTTAAATGGTAGTTTTATTTTTATATCTGATCTTGTAAGACATCTAAACATTCATTGTGAGGTTGATTTTATAAAAATATCTAGTTATTCGGGGAAAGAATCTGTTGGAAAAATAAATATGACCAAAGATTTAGATCTAGACATTAAAAATAGAAGTGTAATAATCATCGAAGATATTATCGATTCAGGTAATTCAATAAAGTATTTATATGATCATATCAGTAATTTAAATCCTAAAGATATAGCAGTTATTTCACTCCTAGTAAAAAAGGGTGTATCTAAGCTAAATTTTAAAATTGATTTTATAGGATTTGAAATATCTTCAGAATTTGTAGTAGGATATGGCCTTGATTATAATCAAAAATTAAGGAACTTAAAATCAATTTATAAGTTTTAGAAACACCATGTTTGGTAATAAGGAAAATTATGGAAGAAAAGAAAAAATCCTCCGATAAAAAAAGCAATGAGAAGTTAGAATTCCAATGGAAAAAAGCTGGCAAAACCAGTTTCATTTGGATTACAATTATTTTAGTGACTGTATATTTTTCTAGTATCTTATCTGAGAACAGAAATAATGAAGTAGAAATAGAATACACAGAATACAAGAGCTATCTTGATGAAGGTGCTATCAAAAAAGCTACTATAATTAATAAAACTTTCTTTGGCGAATTTAAAGAAAATCAGACAATTGAAACACCTTTGGGAATGCGTGATGATATTATAAAATTCCGTCTTACAATGCCGTTTATTGATAGAACAATCACTGAAGAATGGGATGCCGCTGGAGTTCAGTATAGTTTTAAAGAAAAAAGTATAGATTGGACTGGATATTTTTTAAATATGCTACCATGGATATTACTTATAGGCTTTTGGTTTTTTATGCTTCGGCGCATGCAAGGTGGAGCTGGAGGCATGGGGAACATATTCAAATTTGGAAAAAGTAAGGCCTCATTATGGACATCCGATCAACCTAGAGTGACTTTTAAAGATGTCGCAGGATGTGAGGAAGCAAAAGAAGAATTAAAAGAGGTAATTGAATATCTGAAAAGTCCAAAAAGATTTCAAAAACTTGGAGCAAAAGTACCGAAGGGTGCTCTTTTAGTTGGTCAGCCTGGTACTGGAAAAACTTTAATGGCTAGAGCTATTGCAGGAGAAGCTGGTGTGCCATTTTACAGTTTAAGTGGTGCTGATTTTGTGGAAATGTTTGTGGGTGTTGGCGCATCTAGAGTAAGAGATCTGTTCGAACAAGCTAAAAAAAGTACACCATGTATTATTTTCATTGATGAGTTAGATGCTGTTGGTAGGCAAAGAGGAGCTGGCATTGGCGGAGGACATGATGAGCGTGAACAAACTCTAAACGCTTTATTGGTAGAGATGGATGGATTTGAAAATGATAAAAATATCATAGTTATTGCTGCTACAAATAGGCCTGATGTTCTAGATGCAGCACTTTTGAGACCTGGCCGTTTTGATAGGCAAATAATCGTAGATGTCCCGGATTACAAAGGTAGGTTAGGAATTTTAGAGGTTCATACAAAAAAAGTTGTCTTGAATAAGCGTAAAGTAGATTTAAAGTCATTAGCAAAAGGAACTCCTGGAATGGTAGGTGCTGATTTAGCAAATATAGTTAATGAGGCTGCTTTATTAGCTGCGAGAGACAAAAAACTGTCTATTGATATGGATGACTTCGAAGAA
>JAAZUY010000081.1 GCA_018623895.1 bacterium
ATCAATTTTTTTTGCCATTACAAGATAGGCATTCAATAGATCATTTGGATCATCATAGTAAAATCTTTGATCATTACGTAAAAAATCAAGAAAAGATTTAAAATCTCCCTCATAGCCAACGCTTTCAATTACTTTTTCCATTTCTGATCTAATCCTAGCAATTTCAGCAAGACCGATTTCATGTATTTCATCAGGAGTTAAATCAGTTGTTGTGTGATATTTTACAAGTGATTCATACCATTCTTTTCCACCAGGTATATCCTTAAGCCCTATAGAAACTCTTGTATTAGGCAAATACTCATCATTTAAAAAATTATATAACTCTTCATATGATGGGTTAAGAGTATCAGCGATTAGAATTTTTGCTTCATTTAGTAAGTATTCTTTTTCGTCTACAGTCAATGAAGTTGAATCTTTAAATATATTTAAAAAGGGTGAATTTTCAACACCTAGATCCAGGAGGTTTTTAAGCTGTTCAACAACTTTTTGAATAATATGTCTTGGTTGTGTAATTCCTTTTTCAAGCCCAAGTCTATTATTGTTTAAAGAATTTGTAATATTATCTGCAAAAAGATTCAGTCTAAATAACCAGTTTTCATAATCTTCGTATGTTTCAAATGATAACCTTGAAGCGCTATCATAAAAATTTTGTATTCCACCTCTTTGATTAAGATCAAGAAAATAGGTTGGATTAGAACTTACACCAATTTCATTCTCTAAATGCGTCTTAAGAAGTTTGAAGTTAAGTTGATTGTCATCATTTAAAAGCGTTACATCAAATTCTAATAATTTATTTAAATCTTTCTTAGATATTTCAAGCAATTCGTTATGTGCTCTTATTGAGTTAGAGGAAATTTGTCTATCGTATTTACTGTAGCCTAAAGATGAAGAATACAATGGAAATGAATCAAGTTGGTTATCCCAGTAATCTGCTAAAAAATTATCAAATTCAACATCTACATTTGATGTGTCCTCAATAATTATCGCTTCTTTATTTGATAAAAGTACTAACACATATGTAAATATGCAAAATACTAAAAAGAATAAAATTAATAATTTGTTACTACCTCTATTCATAACTACATATTAGGATAGTTTGGACCACCAGGACCCTCTGGAGTAACCCATTTTATATTTTGAGAGGGATCTTTTATATCGCATGTCTTACAATGTACACAATTTTGAGCATTAATAACAAATTCGTTGACACCATTTTTTTCAACAACCTCATAAACTCCTGCTGGACAATATCTTTGCGCAGGCTCGTCATACATTGGTAAATTAATATTTATAGGTACAGATGAATCTTTTAATTGTAAATGACAAGGTTGATCTTCCTCATGATTGGTATTAGATAAATAAACTGAAGATAATTTATCAAATGAATATACCCCATCTGGTTTAGGATAAACTAGTTTAGGCATATCATCTGATTTTTTTAAACAAGCATAATCAGGTGTTTTATGATTAAGAGTGAAAGGTAGTTTTCCTCTAAATATAAATTGATCTATTGCATTAAAGAAAGCACCAATCAATGCACCATATTTATGGAAGAAAGGACCAAAATTTCTAGATTTATACAATTCATCATATAACCATGATTCTTTAATTAAAGTATCAAATGAAATATCTGATTTTATATCTGAACTAAGTTGAGAATATATATGTTCACCAGCTAATATTCCAGATTTCATGGCAGTGTGCGAACCCTTTATTTTTGAAAAATTAAGTGTTCCAGCATTGTCACCAACTAATAAGCCACCTGGAAAATCCATTTTTGGAAGTGATTGCAGACCTCCTTTTATAAGAGCTCTTGCCCCGTAGGATAACCTTTCTCCTCCTTCAAGCATATTTTTGATAGTTGGATGTGTTTTCCATTTTTGGAATTCATCAAATGGACTAAGATGTGGATTTTTATAATCAAGAGGAATTACATAACCAATATATGCTTCACCATTCTCTCCATGATAAAAATATGATCCAGAAGGGGTATCAAATGCAGTTGGCCAGCCATTTGTATGAACAACTAAACCTGGTTCATATTTATCTTTAGATAGTTTCCATACTTCTTTAAATCCTATCCCATAATGCTGTGGATCTTTATCCTCATCAAGATTATATTTATTTATTATTTCCTTACCTAAATGGCCTCTACATCCTTCAGCAAAAACAGTTTTTTTAGCTCTAATTTCTATACCCGGCTCAAAATTAGGTTTTTTTTCACCATTAGCGCCTATGCCCATATCTCCAGTTATAACACCTACAACTTTTTTATTTTCATAAACAATCTGGCTAGCAGGGAATCCAGGAAATATTTCTACACCAAGATTTTCAGCTTGTTCTGCTAACCATCTACATAGATTGCCAAGGCTAATAACATAATTACCATGATTATTCATTGGTGGCATTACAAATGCTGGAATTGATAGGCTAAATTTCTCAAATAAAAATTTTAGCTTATCTTTTTTAACTGGAACATTTAATGGTGCATTGAGATTTTTCCAATCAGGTATTAATTCATCTAATGCAGTTGGCTGAAAGACATTACCAGATAATATATGAGCGCCAATCTCTGAGCCTTTTTCTAATAAACAAATTGAAAAATCAGTATTATTTTTCTTGTTTTCTTGAGCAAATTTTATTGCAGTAGAAAGGCC
>JAAZUY010000082.1 GCA_018623895.1 bacterium
TAAGGATATGTTTTTCTAATAATTCTCACTGTTGTAGTGGTGAGCCCAGCAGGATTCGAACCTGCGACACCCTGATTAAAAGTTATGGTTTCTTCTTTCCATAACCTAGAACTGTAAACCTTTTTCATAACTTGTTTTAATCTGTATACCCTATGTATACCTTTCTTAGTCTACCTTAATCATTTTTACCATTTAATGAATCTAAATTTTCTGATTAGGGTATACAACACCGAACCTCATATCGGGTGTCAAGTTCAGAAACTGTAGGTTCAGGTCTTCCACAAATAGGACAAGTTTTAGTTGATCTTGAAACTTATTTTCCACACTATAAACATTTAGCTAAAGTCACCTTTTTTTTAGAGCTTGGATAAATTCATATTTTATTTTTAAGCAAGTTAACCAAAGACTTATTGCTTTCATTAAATTTCTCTTTCGTCAAAAATGTTAATTTCAATTATTTTGTTTTTTGTTGAATTTTTAATTTCTTTTGATTTTTTTTTATCAAATTTACCAATGATTGAATTACCAGAAATATCTTCAATGTTTGGATTTACATGTAAAAATATTTTATTACTATTCCATGGTACTTCAGGATAAAATTTCCAAACTTCACCATCATAATATATTCTTCCATTGATTTTGTTTTCTTTGTGATCAACAATATTGATCATTCTTTTTGCATTTCCAATATCCAAAATTCTTGTAAATTCTATATTTAGACTATCTGAAGTTCCAAATTGAGGTTTTATAATTTTCCAATCATTGATGTTTATTTGATCTCTAATAGGATCAACAACTGAAAATAAGAAATTAAAATCTTTAAGAAGTTTAACTCCTTTCGCATTTTTCATTAAAGCAGAAACGGTTAGAATATAATCATTTCCTTTTTTTAATGGAGGTCCATAATTAATATTTGGACCAACCCCTCTTTTAATTCTTCCTGGGTCAAATAATAAAGTTAATCGACGTTGCATTGGGTCCCAAAGTTCAACTCCCAAATTTAAGAAAGAATTTGACAATAAGTTTCCATTTTTATCTTTCAATTTTATACTTTCCCTTACCTGTCCATAAGCCATTGGTTCTGAAAAATTTAAATAAATTCTTAATGTGTTTTCTGGAAGTTCAGAAACATTTGGGAGCATAAAAACAGATGTAGTATTTTTTTTGCTAATCAATTTTATGTTATTGTCTTGAGCAGCAATAGGGGAAAGAAAAAATAATGCAGCAAGTAATACTTGCTGCATTATTTTTATAACTAAACTCATCAATTAAAAATTTAGTTCTGGAGCTGAATTATACCCAAATGGATCAGGTCCATCTGGCCAATTCATTTCAACAATATGATCAGAACGATCAAAAAACATTGGCATTGGAATTGAGTGAAGTTCCAAGACCCCAGTATCAACTGAACTTTGACGAACAGTAATTGCATAAGTCTCATCAATAGTATCAAGATGAAGAACGCCTGTTAGTGGAATTGGATACTGCTCAACTCCTCCAACTGCAAATAGAGGTTTTACTCCTTCACCATTTGGCATTTCTTCTGCATTCATTAATGCATTAAATGGAATTTGTGTTGCACTACGATTAGTATTTGTGATTAAAAAATTATTAGATCCATCCCATAAGTTTGTATAATTAATAATATCGATAGGTGTATTGCCAAAGCCTAACTCTCCAACAGTTTTACCTCTGACTAAAGCTCCATCTTTAATTTCTGACAGAGGAATTGTTACAATTGGAGTACATGCATATACTGCAATCAACGTTGCCTCTCCATTTATTTCAGTAATGGTCTGAGTAATTATTGGAGCTCGTGTTTCAAATTGTGCATGAACAGCATGCCATATTTCAGTAGATGAAACTGAATAATTATTATTAAAAGGATAAGAAAATCTTCTTAATTTTGAACTAAACTCCTCGTTAGAAATACCTGCAACAAATAATTCACCTTCGTAATAATCAATATCAGTAATTGCAAAACTGTTAAGGTTTTGACCAAATTCAAGTTTAAAATTTTCTGAAACAGTTCCTATTGATTGTGTAGTATGTTTAGCAAAAGAAAGATCTACTAACTTAAAATTACCATTATCCAATTTGATAATAAATCCCTCAGCTTCTGGTCCTTTACTATTATGTACAGATAAAAAAATTTGTTTAGTAGGTTTGTGGACTACAATATCATTTATTATAATTTCTGAAGAGGGAACTTTAAGTAACTCACCTATGTCTTTTGTAAGATCATAACTTATTGTTCTGCCTTCAAATGTTTGTGCGCGTCCAAGAACATAATCTGATTGATCATTTAAAATTTCTTTATCAAGTTCAAAAGCATGGACTAGTCCAGACTTTTGATCACCAACAAAAAGTGTATTTTTGTTATCAAATGCTAAAGCACCCGCAGACTTAAGTGTGACAGTATTAGCAAAAGAATTATTTAAAAATAAAAATGAAAGAAAAAAAATAATTATATAAAAATAATTATTTTTCAAAAAAAGTAATTTAGTCATTTAATCTCCTTTTAAGTTATTAGAAAATTATTTAATGACTCTATTAAGATTTACAATTAGGCAAAATTTTCAGACTAGTATGAAAAAAATGATTAAGTCACTATAATGTTTTATACTATATAAAAAAATATTACGAAATTTCTATTA
>JAAZUY010000083.1 GCA_018623895.1 bacterium
AGCTATTGGAGAAATAATTCCATCTTTAAAAGGTAAATTAGAAGGTGTTGCCATGAGAGTTCCAACTCCGAATGTTTCTCTCATTGAATTAGTTTTTTGTACCAAGAAGGAGATAAGCAAAGACAAGATTAATAACGCTTTTACAGAAGTTTCAAAAAATCAGTTGAAAAAAGTATTAGAAATTACATCTGAAAAATTAGTATCCATTGATTTCAATCACAATTCTTCATCGGCAATTGTAGACTCGTCACTTACTAATGTAGTAGGTACAAATATGGGAAAGATATCAGCCTGGTATGATAATGAGTGGGGATTTTCAAATAGAATGTGTGATATCGCAGAATACGTCCATAACATTTCTTAATGAAAAGTATAAAAGAAGAAACCAATCTTGAGAAAAAAAAAATATTATTAAGATTAGATTTAAATGTACCTTTGCGTGATGGCAAAATAACCGATGCAACAAGAATTGATAAGATTTTACCTACTTTAAACTTTTTAATTTCTCAAAACGCAAAAATTATAATTATTTCTCACGTCGGAAGACCAAAAGGAAAAGTTGTAAACGACCTTTCACTTCGACCAATATGTAAAGATTTAGAGATGAAATTAAGTCAAAATATAAAACTCTTAGCTAAAGATATAAAAGAAATAGTATCTAATGATTTATTTCAGAATGATGATGAAAAAGTAATTATGCTTGAAAATATAAGATTTTATCCTGAAGAAGAAAAAAATAATCAGTCATTTGCAAAACAACTTTCAACATTAGCTGATATTTACGTTAATGATGCCTTTTCATGTTCTCACAGAGCACACGCTTCCATTGATCAAGTAACAAATTTTCTACCTAGTTTTTCAGGATTACAATTTGATTTAGAGGTAAATGCTTTAAAAAAAATTACTTCAGAAATTAAAAAACCTATAACCTGTATAATTGGTGGCTCAAAAATCTCAACTAAAATCAATATTATTAAAAATTTAATTCCAAAATTTGATAATATTATAATTGTAGGTGGAATGGCGAATAATATTATAAAATATATGGGTAACAATATTGGAAAATCGTTACAAGAAGAAAACTCTGACCATATTATTAAAGAAATTCTTTTACTTTCAGAAACAGGTAACTGCAAAATAATATACCCAAAAGACATTGTGGTCGGAAATAATTTAAAAGGAGATCCTCAAATAAAGGAGTTAAATGAAGTTTCGTCGGATGAAATGATTTTAGATATTGGTCCAAAAACTATTAAAGTTATTAGTGATATTATTGATGAAAGTAATACGATTTTATGGAATGGACCTGCAGGATATTTTGAAAATCAAAACTTTGCTAATGGTAGTATTAAAATTGCAGAAAAGATAATTGAAAATAATAAATCTAATAAAATATATTCAGTTGCAGGTGGGGGAGATACAGTTTCATTATTAAATAGTTTAAATTCAATAGACGACTTTGATTTTGTTTCAACTGCTGGTGGAGCCTTCTTGGAATATCTTGAAGGTAAAGAACTACCTGGTATAAAAGCCTTAAACTAAATGTCAGAACTAAATAAAATTGCTTTAAAAATTCTTTCAAATGGCAAAGGTATACTTGCTGCTGATGAAAGTAATGGAACTATGACTAAAAGATTAGAGTCAGTAAATATTCAATCATCACCAGAAAATAGACTTCTTTTTAGAGAAACACTTTTTACAGCTGAAAGTATGAGGGACTGTATTGGTGGTGTTATTTTATACGATGAAACAATTAATCAAAAATCAAATGATGGAAAAACAATCCCTTCTATAATTTCAGAAACAGGAGCTGTTCCAGGAATTAAAGTTGATACAGGTGCAAAAGATTTGGCAAATTCATTGGATGAAAAAGTTACAGAAGGTTTAGATGGATTAAGAGAAAGATTAAAAAAATATTATGAACTTGGGGCAAGATTTACAAAATGGAGGGGTGTTTATAATATTGGGGAAAAATACCCAAGTAAACTTGCCATTAGTTCAAATGCCCATGCACTAGCTAGATATTCTGCACTGGTACAAGAAAGTGGAATGGTTCCAATTGTTGAGCCAGAAGTCTTAATGGATGGTGAACACTCTGCAGAGGATTGTTTAATTAAGACATCAGAGGTAATTCAAAAATGTTTTGAGGAACTCATAATTCATAAAATTGATTTAACAGGAATAATTTTAAAACCAAATATGATTCTGGCGGGAAATAAATCAAAAAATAAAATCTCAAATGAAGAGGTTTCCATCAAAACACTCCAATGCCTAAAAAAATCTGTTCCTAATGAAGTTCCTGGAATTGCCTTTTTATCTGGTGGCCAGTCTGAGGTGGAGGCAACAGAAAATTTAAATCTTATAAATACAATCAATGATACTAATTTTATAATGACCTATTCATATGGTAGAGCTCTTCAACAAAGTGCTTTGAAATTCTGGTCAAAAAATATTGAAGATAAAAAAGGTACTCAAAGTATTTTTAATCATAGAGCAAGAATGAATACTTTAGCTGCTCAAGGCAAATGGTCTAGCGAACTTGAGAATAAATAAAAAAAAATTTATTTATCTTATCTCACCAAATAAAATATACCCTCAATTTTATCAGGATTTGAGAAAAGTAGTTAAAACTGGTAAGGTTGGTCTATTTCAATTAA
>JAAZUY010000022.1 GCA_018623895.1 bacterium
ACTGCACAATAATTTGATATTCATATATATATAGAAAACATTAATTGTTTGATATGATATAATTTTAAATAGAGGTAAAACATGTCAAAAGTGTTGGTGAGTATATTCGGTTCAACTGGAGATTTAGCAGCTAGAAAAATCCTTCCATCTTTAGTTAATCTAAAGAATAATTTTGATTTGCAAATTATTGCAATCGGAAGAAGAGAAATGAATACAAGTTCATATATAGATTTTATAATTGAAAAAAGCCAAGGTAAACTAAAAGTAAATGATTTAAATGGCTTTGTTAAATACTTAAATATGAAATTTACAGATGAAAATGAATATGAAAAATTATATAATACACATCAAGGATATGCAGGTGTGACTAAAAGATTATACTATTTAGCTGTTGGTCCAGATTTTTTTGAAATAATCACAAAATCTTTATCAGATAATCAGTTAGTTGAAAAAAATAACATAAGAGATGTTATAGCCTTTGAAAAACCTTTTGGTGAAGACCTTGAATCTGCAAAAAGAATCAATAATTTCATTAGTCGTTTTCTAACTGAAAGACAAATTTTTAGAATTGATCATTATCTGGGAAAAGAAATGATTCAAAATATTATGATGTTAAGATTTGCTAACAGGGTTATTGAGGATTCTTGGACTAAAGAAAGTATTAAAAACATAAAAATTTTTGTTAAGGAAAAAGAAGGTATTTTAAATAGATCAGGGTATTATGATCGTGCGGGTGCTTTAAGAGATATGATGCAATCACATGTCCTTCAGATCGCATCGCTTTTAACTATGGAACCCCCAAAATCCTACTTATCTGACGATGTAAAGGATAAAAAAGTAAATGCATTAGTAAATTTAGAAATCGATCATAAAAGTACAATTTTAGCCCAATATGAAGGTTACCTCAGTGAAAAAGGAATTCCGAAGAATTCTAAAACTGAAACGTTCGTTTTTCTAAAAGGTTTTGTCAAGACAAAAAAATTTAATGGAATTCCAATTTACATGTTAACAGGAAAAAAAATCGATGATAAGTCAGCTTACATTGATGTAGAATTTAAAGAGACTGCAGAACAAAAAAAATGGCATTTGCCTCTTTCAAAAAATATATTGAGAATTTCAATTGCACCAGAAGACGGATTTTATATAACTTTAAACTCGAAAGTACCAGGATTAAGAGATCAAGTAAAATCTGTTAAACTTGGATATAAAATTGAATCAGATAATATTGGGAATTTATCAGAAGCGTATGAAAAATTATTTTCTGATATATTTGGTCATCACAGAACGTTATTTACAAGATGGGACGAAATTAAAGCTTCATGGAATATTATTGAAAGTGTTCTTAAAGAGAATCATTACATTTATAAATACGATAATTTTGATGACGTAATCAGTATTATAAAAGAACAAACAGGAGTTGATATGTCATGATGTATGATGTAACAATGAGAATAAATAATAATATGCAAGTGTATAAAAATAAAGAGGAAAAGAAGCCAATTATTAAACATGATACAAAAAAACAGCCTCATTTTACTTCAGAGACCATATTAAAGTTTAACATGCATACGGGAACTCATTTAGATTTTCCGAAACATATGATTGAAAATGGTCTTTTGTCAACAAATTTTAATCCAGGAACATTTGTTAACAGAAAAGTTAAAGTATTTGAATTGTCCCATTTAAATGAGAGGATTGAAGTGAAAGATATAGAAAAATTTAGTATTTTAAAAGATGACATTATTTTCTTTAAAACTAAGAATTCAGAATACGAATATTTTTTATCTGATTTTATTTATCTGTCATCAGATGCTGCAAAATTTTTGTCAGACAGGCAAATTTTTGCAGTTGGAATAGATGCCTTAGGAATAGAAAGAAAAGACCCAGATCACAAAACTCATAAAATTTTGATGAGTAGTTCAATATGGATTATTGAAGGACTAAGATTAAAAGGGATTAAACAAAAAGAGTACAATTTAATTGCTACACCGTTATTAGTAGATAATTCTGATGCTCTTCCTTTAACAGTTTTACTTTATGATTAGGAAAGCTAAACTTAAAGATTTAGATGAAATCTTTAATGTAAGACTTGATGCTAAAGAGCGTATGAAAAACATTAATATTGATCAATGGCAAGATGAGGAGCCAACAAAAGAAAGATTTTTGAATGATATTATTCTTAAAAGGGCATACGTTATGACAATTGAGAAAGAAATTGTCGGAATAATAACTATACAATTTGAACCAGAGAGTTCCTATTTTAAATATATTAACAATGAAGAAAAATATCTAACATGTCACAGAATTGCAATTAAGAACGGATTTACTCAAAAAGGTTATGCGATAAAGTTACTAAAATTTGCTGAAGATTTAGCATTAAAAAGAAAGATAAAAAAAATTTATATTGATACTCATCCAAACAATTTACCAATGAAAAATTTAATAAAAAAAATGGGTTATAAGTATTTAAAATTAATCAATCTATCTTATTTGAGGTCTAAAAAAAGAGAATTGCATGTAAAATTCTTAAGTTTGACAATTGTTTAAAATGTGTTAAAATGTTTACGATAAATTCTTAATTTATTAAAAAGCAAGGAAATAATTATGAAAATCAATGAGATACAAAAAATCATCAAAGATTTTGAAGAATCATCTTTGACAGAGTTATCATTAGAATTCGAAGATACCAAAATACAATTATCAAAAAATGTTTCATCCACAATTAAAATGCCAGTTGGACAAAATGTCGAAAGCAATGCAGAATCACCGATAAAAGAAGAAGTTTCAGAGACAAATCTAAAGAATTGTGTACGTTCTCCATTGGTTGGAACATTTTATGCTGCGAGTTCACCAAAATCAAAACCCTATGTTGAAAAAGGCAAGCAAGTAAAAAAAGGTGACGTTCTCTGCTTAGTAGAAGCAATGAAAATTATGAATGAAATTGTCGCTCCAAAAGATGGAGTTATAACAAAAATTTATGCATTAAATGGTCAGGTTGTTGGAATAGAAGAACCATTATTTGATTTGGAGTAAGACCTATGAAAAAAGTGTTAATCGCTAACAGGGGTGAAATAGCGGTTCGAATTATTAGATCATGTCAAGAACTTGGTCTTAAAACCGTTGCTGTATATGCTAAATCAGATTTTGATTCTTTACATGTCAAATTAGCTGACGAAAGTGTTTGCGTAGGGGGCAATGCTTCCACTGAGTCTTACTTAAATAAAAATAACGTTCTTTCAGCTGCCATAGCTTCAGGGTGTGATTATCTTCATCCAGGTTATGGTTTTTTATCTGAAAATGCTGATTTTGCATCTAGAGTTGAAGATTGTGCAATAACTTGGGTAGGGCCGAAGTCTGAAACTATTGAAATGATGGGAGATAAAGCTCAAGCACGAAAAGTTGCAAAAGAATCTGGAGTCCCTATCATTGAAGGTAGTGATGGAGATGTTCAATCATTAGAAGATGCTATCTATTGGGCTTCAAAAATTGGATATCCAATTATGATTAAGGCTGTATCAGGTGGTGGTGGAAGAGGAATGCGCATATGTAAAAACGAAAAGGATTTGAAACGCGCATTCGAGCAAACACAATTAGAGGCTTCCACATCTTTTGGAGATGAAAGATTATATATGGAGAGATTTATTGATTCTCCAAGACATATTGAAATTCAAGTAATTGCTGACAATCAAGGAAATGTTGTCTCTCTTTATGAAAGAGATTGTTCACTACAAAGAAGACATCAAAAAATGGTTGAAGAGGGTCCATCAGCAATTTTATCTGATTCAACAAGAAAAAAATTGAATCTAGCCGCAAAAAAACTTACTAAAGCAATAAAATATGTTAATGCCGGAACATTAGAATTTTTAGTGGATAAAAATGAGAATTTTTATTTTATTGAAATGAATACTCGAATACAGGTTGAACACCCTGTTACAGAATTGATTACGGGAGTTGATTTAATAAAAACTCAGATGTTAGTCGCAATGGGTAAGAGCTTACCATTTAAGTCAAATCAAATCAAAATTAAGGGTCATGCAATTGAATGTAGAATTTTGGCTGAAAATCCAAAGTTAGATTTTAGACCTTCACCTGGAAAAATTTCTAACCTTCAATTACCTGGAGGATATGGTGTAAGAGTTGATACCCATATATATAATGGATATGAAATCCCTCCTTTTTTTGATTCAATGATTGCAAAACTAATAGTGCATGCAGATTCACGTAATGAGGCAATAAGAAAAATGCAATTAGCTTTAAAAGAATTTGCAATTGAGGGTATTGAAACAAATGTAGAATATCTTTACGTTTTGATGCACAATAAAGAGTTTATTGATGGGGTTTATGATACAAGTTTCTTTGAACGTTTTCAATTTTTAATTACTGGTGATAAATCATGAATTTTTTAGACAAACATAAGGAAAACTTAAAGGCTTTTTCAAAACAAACTGAGAAATCAAAAATGGTCACACCTGTCGATATTCCCGACGGTGTTTTTGTTAAATGTGATAGATGTGAAGCGTCTCTTTATGAAAAAGTTATGAAAAAAAATAATTATGTATGCCCCGTATGTCAAAATCACTTTAGAATTGACGTTAATACAAGGTTAAAAATGATAGTTGATGATGAATCATTTAAAGAACTAGACTCTTCATTAATGTCAACTAATCCTTTAAGTATGCCAGGGTATGAAATGAAAATTCTTTCCGCAGTAAACAAAACTAAAAGAAAAAATGCATTTATATCTGGCGCTGCAAAAATCGCAGGAATCGAAGTTGCTATAGGAGTTTTAGATAGTTATTTTATGATGGGTTCTATGGGGAGTGTTGTGGGTGAAAAAGTTACAAGATTAATTGAATTTTCAATCAAGGAATCATTACCGCTTATCATTTTTTCAGCATCAGGTGGAGCAAGAATGCAGGAAGGTATTTTTTCTTTAATGCAAATGGCAAAAACAACAGCTGCATTAAATAGATTAGACGATTCCAAAGGGTTATTTATCAGTGTTTTGACACATCCTACAACTGGAGGTGTAGCTGCAAGTTTTGCTTCTCTTGGAGACATAAACATTGCTGAAAAATCATCATTAATTGGTTTTGCTGGACCTAGAGTTATAAAACAGACAATTCGTGAAGAGTTACCAAAGGGTTTTCAAACTGCTGAGTTTCAAGAAAATCATGGACAAGTCGATATAGTTGTACATAGGCAAGATTTAAAGAAAACTCTCTATAATATTTTAAAACTTCATGTAGGTGATAGATCATGAGTGCTTATGAAAAAGTAAAATTAGCAAGACATCCAAAGAGGCCGACATCAAAACAAGTAATAAAAAAACTTTTTCCAGATTTTATTGAATTAAAAGGAGACCGACAATTTAAAGACGATCCTTCGATAGTAGGTGGAATCGGGTCTATTGAAGGTATACCCGTTACAGTAATTGGTCAAGAAAAAGGTGTTAATACGGAAGATAAAATTTATCATAACTTTGGAATGCCACACCCTGAAGGATATCGAAAAGCTATAAGATTAATGTTGCAAGCTGAAAAATTTCAAAGACCTATAATATCATTTATAGATACTCCAGGTGCTTATCCTGGTTTAGGTGCAGAGGCTCGTGGTCAAGCTCAAGCAATAGCAAATAATTTAAAAGTTATGATGGGTTTAAAAACAACAATTATAGTTGTGGTACTATCTGAAGGTGGAAGTGGAGGAGCATTAGCAATTGGTGTGGGTGATTTGATTATGATGTTCGAAAATTCTGTTTATGCCATTTTATCCCCTGAAGGCTTTGCTTCAATACTATACAAAGATAGTAAAAGAGCAAAAGAGGCAGCAGAGATAATGAAAATTACAGCAAAAGATCTCAAGGAGTTAGGGATAATTGATGAAATAATTAAAGAGGGTCAAGGATTGCATATAGATCCAGAGATTGGAATTTCTCAGTTAAAAATGTCTTTAATTGATGCCTTAAAGAGATTATCAAGAAAACCCATTAGAAGAAAATTAATTTCTAGATATCAAAAATTTAGACAAATTGGGTTGTATGTTGAAGGAGAAGAAGATGAATCTACCAATTAAAGTGTTGGGAATTGGACATTATGTTCCATCAAAAATCGTAACGAACCATGATATGGAAAAAATTGTAGAAACTTCAGATGAGTGGATTACATCAAGGACAGGTATAAAAGAAAGAAGAAAAGTGACTTTTGAAAAAACCCATGACATGGCTTTTTTAGCGTCTAAAGAAGCAATCAAAAAAGCAAAAATTAATGTACAAGAAATTGATTTAATAATATGTGCAACAATTACTGAGAACAAAAAAACTCCATCAGTTGCGAATTTGGTTGGAGGGATGTTAGGCATTGAAAATAATTTGATGAGCTTTGATATAAATGCTGCTTGCACTGGGTTTATTTACGCTTTAGAGATAGCATCAAGTTTAATTCAAGAGAAAAAATTTAGAAAAGCTTTAGTTATTGGTGCAGAGACAATTACAAATATTTTAAATTACGAGGATAGAAATACTTGTATACTTTTTGGAGACGGTGCGGGAGCAATGGTTATAGAGAAAGGTGCTAATAAAAATCTCGGATATTTTTATAACTCATCTAGACCTGATATGAATCAAGTATTAGACATTGGAGATAAGATAAAAATGGATGGGAGAAAAGTATTTTTGTTTGCAGTCGATATTATTGAAAAAAGTATAAATCAAGTTTTGAAACAATCAAAAATGAAACTTGAAGATTTCGATAATGTTATTCCTCATCAAGCAAATGAAAGAATTATCTCAGCAGTAGCAAAATCAATGCAGGTTGATAAAGATTTTTTCTTCACTAATTTACAGAAGTATGGCAATACCTCTGCAGCAAGTATTCCAATAGCTTTGTCTGAATATAAAGCATCTAATCCCAAATCTAGTCGATTAATTTTAGTTGGTTTTGGTGGGGGATTTACATTTGGTGCTGCAATAATCGAGGTTTAAATGAAAACAATTTTGATGTTTCCTGGGCAAGGAAGTCAGTATTATGGAATGGGAATTGAACTTATAGATAAATACCCTAATCTCGAAGAATTTATTTTTAAAGCTGATAAAATTCTCAATGAAAATTTTACTAAAATTTTTAATGATGAAAAATCGTATAAAAATACTTATCATACTCAAATGATGATTGTAATAACTCAATCAATGATTTTAGAAATTCTTAGACAGAAAAACATAACTTATGATGGAGTCATTGGTTTTAGCCTTGGAGATATGACTGCTGCTTACGCCTCTGGATTATATGATTATGAAACATTGATAAGACTAACTGCTGTAAGGGCAAAATCAATGCAAAAAGCTTGTTATGAATCCGAAGGAACAATGGCTGCCGTACTGAAGCTAGAAAAAGAAGTAGTAGAAAAAATTTGTCAAGATGTAAACAAAAAAAATGATTACATGGTTCCAGTAAATTATAATGCACCATTACAAACAGTTATAAGTGGTCATAAAAGCTCTCTTGAAAAGTTTTTAAAAGTAGTCAAAGAAAAAGGTGGAAGACTAATCCCTTTGAACGTTGATGGAGCATTTCATACTGAACTAATGAAGGTAGATTTAGATGAGTATAAAAATAAATTAAATGATATTAATTTTTTTGATCCAAAATTTGAAAAATTTTCTAACGTATCTGGAGATATTATTAAAGTAAATTTTCATAAAGATATGTATGAACAAGTTTTTTCTCCTGTATACACTCAAAAAATGTTTGAAAATGCTTTATTAAGGGGTTACAATAAATTTATTGAGGTTGGGCCAGGTGGAATCTTGTCTGGATTATTGAATAAATTAAGTCATAATGCTAAAATAATTACTATAAAAAGTGCGAGTTTATTGGAGGAAATTTTATGATCAATCTTAAAGATAAAAAAATTTTAGTTACAGGTGGTTCAAGAGGAATTGGAAAAGAGATTGTAAATTTTCTTCTCAAGGCAGGAGCAGAAGTGATGTTCACTTATCATTCAAATTATGATAAGGCTAATGAAACATTGAAACTATTTAAGAAAGCTGGATTCAAATGTTTTATGAGTAAATCTGATGTTAGCGATTTAGAGTCAAATCAACAACTTTTCAAAGAAGTCCAAGAAAAATTAGGAGGATTAGATATTCTCATAAACAATGCCGGAATTACCAAGGACAATTTGCTTTTGAGAATGACTTTAGATCAATTTGACAGTGTTGTTAAAACCAATTTAAGAGGGGTATGGATGACTTGTAAAGTCTTTTTGAAAATGCTCCTAAGATCTTCTAACGGAAAAATTATTAATATTGCATCTGTTTCCGGTATTATGGGTAACGCTGGACAGTCAAATTATTCTTCAGCAAAAGCAGGAGTTATTGGCTTGACAAAATCAATAGCCAGAGAATATGCCTCAAAGGGGTTGAAGGTCAATGCAGTTGCACCAGGATTTACTGTTACTGATATGACAGAAAGATTAAATGAGAATCAAATTCAATTAGCTTTAAAATCTATTCCGTTAGGAAAGATGGGATCAACAGAAGATATTGCTGGTGCCGTTTTATTTTTAGCTTCTGATTTATCCAATTATATAACAGGTCAAACTATTGTAGTAGATGGAGGAATGGTGATGCCGATATGAAAAAAAGAGTTGTGATAACTGGGCATGGTTTAATATGTCCAATAGGTAATTCTGTTGAAGAGTCATTTTCAAATGCTTTAAAAGGGAAAAATGGAATTGATTTTATTAAGTCTTTTGATACTGAACAATGGAAAGTGAAAATAGGTGGAGAAAT
>JAAZUY010000084.1 GCA_018623895.1 bacterium
ATTAACTATTTTTTTCATATGAATTTCGTTTAGTCCTCTTGTAGTAACTGCTGCTGTACCAAGCCTTATTCCACTTGTGTGTTTGGGTTTTTGTTCATCATAAGGTATAAGATTTTTATTACATGTAATGTTTACACTATCTAATATCTTTTCAGCCTCAAAACCAGTTAAGCCGGTTTTCTTATATACATCTATGACAAGCAAATGGTTATCGCTTCCACCGCTTACAATTCTATATCCTAAATTTTGAAATTCTTTTACAAGTGCTTTACAATTTTTAAGTATATTTGATTGATAGGTAAAAAAATCTGGTTCTAATGCTTCTTTAAACGCTATAGCTTTTGCAGATATAACATGCATAAGCGGACCACCTTGGTTTCCAGGAAAAACAGATCTATTGATTTTTTTATACAATTCGAAATTATTTGTCATTATAATTCCGCCCCTAGGTCCCCTTAAAGTCTTATGTGTGGTTGATGTAACAACATCAGCAAAAGGAATAGGCGATTGGTGTAATCCGGCTGCCACTAATCCCGCAATATGTGCAATATCTGCATGTAAAAATGCGCCAACACTATCTGCAATTTTTCTAAATCTTTTAAAGTCTATTTTTCTGGAATAAGAGCTATATCCAGTGATAATAAGTTTTGGCTTGATCTTGTTTGCAATTTCTTGAATTTGATCATAATCTAATAGCTCAGTTTTTTCATCAACAGAATAAAAATGTGATTCGTATATGATACCAGAGAAATTTAATTTAAATCCATGAGTTAAATGACCACCTTCATTTAAAGACAGGGAAAGAATCTTATCACCTGGATTTAAAAGAGCTTGGAAAACGGCAGCGTTAGCTTGTGAACCGGAATGGGGTTGAACATTTGCATATTTACAATCAAAAAGTTTTTTTAACCTTTGAATTGCAATTATTTCTATTTCATCTACAACCTCACAACCGCCATAATATCTATTTTTAGGATATCCCTCAGCATATTTGTTTGTCAAAATAGAGCCTTGAGCCTCTCTTACATTTTTTGAAGCAAAGTTTTCAGAAGCAATTAGCTCAATATGATTTTTTTGCCTTTGATTTTCTTTATTAATTAGTTCAAAAATACTATCCTCTTCAATTCTATAGTTCATTTTTATCACCCTTTCAATACTATAATATTATATCATATCAACAAAAAAAATAGCCCCAAATCTGGAGGCTATTGCTTAATATTATGATAAACATTCATTACATCTTCTAATTCATTCAAAGAGTTAATAATTTTTTGATGATTTATTTTATCGGCATCTTCTGATAACCTAATTTCATTGATGGGAATATATATAAGTTCAGATGAAAGAAGTTTTTTTTCAAGTATTTCTTCTAATTTAGCTTTTGTGTAAGAATAATTATGTTGTTCTACACTAATCAAAAAACTATTATTTATTGGTTCTATTTCAACGGCGTCAATGTCATTATCAACTATAATTTCTAATATTTTGTCCTCAATATGCTCTTCTATTAAAAACCTTCCTCTGTGTAAAAACATATGATCTACAGACCCTGACACTCCAACATTACCTTTTGATTTATTCAAACAGTGTCTTACTTCAGCAATTGTTCTATTTACATTATTTGTCAAACCCTCAACAATATAAAGCGCCCCCGCGGTTCCGAAACATTCGTATTTAACATTAATATAGTTTTCATCTATACCTGATTTTGCCTTATCGATAGCTTTATTAATGATACTATTCGGAACTTGAAGTTTTTTTGCCTTTTCAATTAATGACTTGAGTTGTGGATTTGATTTAATTTCTGTAGAACCGTTTTTAGCTGCTTGATAAATTTCTCTTCCAAATCTTGAATATATTTTTGACTTTTCAACTGATGTTTTCTCCATAGAAGCTTTTCTTACTTCAAATGCTCTACCCATTATTATTTTTCTTCAAACTTTTCTTTATAGAAACTTATTGCTTTTGAGATGATTCTTTGAGCCGAATTGGGTCCATCAATATCTAATACATATGTTTTTTTTCCCTCTAATGATTTATATACTTCGAAGAAGTGTCCCATTTCTGTTATCAAATGTTGTGGAAGTTGATGAATATCTTTATATTGTGCAAGGGATGGATCACCTTCGGGAATTGCAATAATCTTTTCGTCATTTTCATCGGAATCTCTCATTTTAATAACTCCAATTGGATAACACTTAACCAAACTTAAGGGTTCTATATCTTCTTGACACAAAACTAAAACATCAAGTGGATCGTTGTCTTCTGCCAGGGTTTTAGGAATAAAACCATAGTTTGCTGGATAGTGGGTAGAAGTAAAAAGAATTCTATCTAGTAGAATCATTCCTGTTTCTTTATCTAATTCATATTTTTTTTTACTTCCTTTTGAAATTTCTATACAAGCAATAAATTCATTTGGTTGTATTCTTTTCGAATCAATATCGTGCCATATATTCATAAATTTCTCCTTTATATTATTTTAACATTTGATTTGTATAATTCAATTGTGTTTGATAAAAGAGCGTGGATTGTCATCGGGCCTACACCACCAGGGACTGGAGTTATTGCTGACGAAATATTTTTCAATTCTGAGAATTTTGCATCACCAGATAGTTTTCCGTCAATTCCAACATTAATCCCAAC
>JAAZUY010000085.1 GCA_018623895.1 bacterium
TCAAAAATGTCTTCATGTTGTCTTTTTTGCGGATCAGCTAAGTCTACAAAAAAGATAGGTTTTTTATCTTTAAGTTTTAATTTGGGAAGATTAAGATCAATGATATTTTTCCAAATAAGACTCATATTATCTATCATAGACCAATTTAAACAAGCAAATAAATCTGATTTATCAATAAGTTCATTTAGACTATCTGTCTTCATAGATTTGATAATGTTTTCATAATTTATTCTTCTAAATGACATTTTTCCCATTATAATTTTTCCATCAAGAAATTCTATAGCGTCTGATACTCCAGGTTCGTCTATACTTATTGCTGATGACTTGGTCGCAAAATCCTCAAATAAAGGATCTATTTTAGGATATCCTAAACTACCAATATACGAAATGTCAATATTATGATTGAATAAAGCATTAGCCATAATTGGACCATTTCCCCCAATTTTTTGTTGTTTTAATATCCACTCAATATTAGTTGAGAGACCTGATGCTGCAGAAATTCTCTCGCCATAATCTTTGATATATTTAATACGAGTGTAATTGTCTGCTGAAATTCTTTTGTCAACAACATGGGAAATGTTATCTATAAAGCCATCAAAACCTAATAAAGCTTTAATTTTCAAATTTTTAATTGAATTCAGTTTTTTTATAATATTATCAATCAAAATATTTACCTCTAAATTATTTTTGACAAATATATATTAACATAAATAAGAAGATTTTAATATTGACTTCATTATAAGTATTATTTAAAATATTAATTGGAGGATATTATGACAAAATCAAGAAAATTTAAAACAGAATCACAACAACTTTTGCACCTAATGACCCACTCAATATACACCCATAAAGAGATATTCTTAAGAGAATTAATTTCAAACTCTAGTGATGCCATTGATAAAAGACACTTTATGTCTCTAACAAATGATAAGATTCCTAAAGAAAATTACGAAATCAAAATTATTAGAGATAAAAAAAATAGAGTACTTAGAATTAGTGACAACGGAATAGGATTGACATATGACGACTTAGTAAATAACTTAGGAACTATAGCTAAATCTGGTACAAAAGAATTCCAAGAAAAATTAGAAAAGAAAGACAGTGATTTAATTGGACAGTTTGGTGTAGGTTTTTACAGCGCATTTATGGTTGCAAAGAAAGTAATTGTTGAAACTAAATCTATTGTTGAGGGGAAAAGTCTAAAATGGAGCAGCAACGGTATTTCCTCTTACTCAATTACTGAAGGTTCTAGAGAATCTTATGGAACTGAAATCCAACTCCATCTAAGGGAAGATCTAGAGAGTGATGAATATTCAAAGTTTTTAGAGGACAGTGAAATAAATAAATTAGTAAAAAAATATAGTGATTACATTCGATACCCTATAAAAAGTTATAACGAAGATGAAAAAGAAGAAAAAACATTAAATACAATGATTCCTTTGTGGAAAAAAGCAAAAAAAGACATTTCTGAAGATGATTATAATTCATTTTATAAAAATCAATTTAACGAATTTGATGAACCATTAAAAGTAATTCATTCATCTGTTGAAGGGTTATTGACATATACAACTTTATTATTTATTCCAAAAAAACCAGAGTATAATTTTTATTCAGAATCATTTGAGAAAGGTATACAGTTATATTCAAAAGGTGTATTTATTGAAAACAAGAATAAATCTTTAATACCGGATCATTTTAAATTTGTTAAAGGTTTGGTTGATTCTGCAGATTTATCATTAAATTTATCTAGAGAAATGTTGCAGAATGATAGACAATTGAAAAAAATTGCCAGCCACATTGAAAAAAAAATAAATAATGAACTTAAAGCACTACTAAAAAATGACAGAAATAAATATGAAGAATTTTATAAAAACTATAGATTAAGTCTAAAGTATGGTGTTTATGATATGTTTGGTCAAAATAAAGAAAAACTTCAAGATTTGATTTTATTTGAGACATCAAAATCAGAAAAGCCGATATCATTTAAAGAATATCTTGATAGAAAACCGAAAGATCAAGAAAATATCTATTATGCCACTGGCAAAAGTAGATCTAGAATTTTAAATCTTCCACAGATGGAATTGATGAAGGAAAAAGATATCGAGGTTTTACTTTGTTATGATGATGTTGATGAGTTTATGTTTCAATCAATGCAAGAATATGACAAAAACAAGTTTTTATCAGTCCAAAAAGCCAATTTAGATATTGACAAAAAAGATCCATCGAAATCTATTAAAAAGAAAAAGGAAGATCAATTTTTAGTAGAGATCAAAGAAGTTCTCAAAGATAAAGTAAAAGATGTTGTTGCATCAAAAAGGTTGTCAGAGTCACCAGTTTGTGTAGTTTCGGGAGAGGGTCTATCTTTGGAAATGGAAAAAGTACTAAATCAGATGCCGAGCTCTAACAATGTAAAAGCTGAAAAAATTATTGAAGTCAACTTAAAACATAGATTAATAAAAAAATTATTTAAGAATTTAGAATTAAAAAAATATGATATTAAATATGTTGCGAACTTGTTATACAATCAGGCATTAATTTTAGAAGGTCTACAGCCAAAAAACCCTAAAGAATTGATTGATGCCATAACAAACTTAATTGAGTAAATAAAGCATCTTTAGA
>JAAZUY010000086.1 GCA_018623895.1 bacterium
AAGAGTTCGGGGATATATTTTTCAGTAAAAGCGTCTTCGTCAAACCCTTCTCGATAATCTTTAATTAATAAGAACTTTCCATACTTGTTTTCAAATTTCATGTTTATCCTTGCTTGGTACAACTATTATATCATGAACTTTCATGTCATTATTATTTTTTGGAACACTTTTCATTACTTGAAAATCTATCACAATTGCCAAAGTTTTTGTTTTAGGATTGTTTTTTATATATCTATCAAAAAAACCTTTTCCGTATCCAACTCTATTGAATTTATTATCGACAGCAAGTGCAGGGACAATCAATAATTCAGGTGTTTCTTTCTTTAACTTATACTTTGGCTCTAAAATTCTAAGTTTACTCATCGTTAATTTTGTTTTTACCGTTGTATGAATATACTCCATTTCTATACCAACAACCCTTGGTAAATAAAATGCTTTATTTTCTTCTAAAAGTTTTGTAATATCTAACTCATTTTTAATCGGATGATAAATTCCGATTCTTTTTGCGCTCTTGTAATATTTATGTCTTTTTATAAGATTAACAGCTTCTAAATCAAGTTTTTTTTTATCTTTCTTATTGATCGCAAACCTCTTTATTAGCATTGATTTTCTAATTTTTTCTTTAGTCATTGTCTCTAATTACTGGTCTTTTATCTTCAAAAGTTCTAAGAGATTTTAGTTTATTTTTTAATGAGGTCAAGTCTGTCTTTATATTTCCAAATATTTTACTATTTTTAATAACACCTGAAACTTTAAGTACTGATGATATGTTACCATAATTCATTTGCACATCTAAAAATGGTTTTCCAGATTTTATACTATTATCTATGATTGAAGATTTATTAGGATCGGTTAGAGTTATAATAAAGGATGTTCCGCCCATTCTGAAAACATCACCATTGTTACTTACAAAAGATTCTTTCATTTTTTTTACATATTCAGATATAAAAAGGTTGCCCACTTCTCTTCCATAATCATTATTAATTTCTTTTATATTAGTTAATCTTATAAATAATACATCACAATATAAATTGTTTTTTCTTCTTTCCTCAATAAATTGTTCAATATCCTTATTGGTTTTTAACTCATCTAAATTTTTTGAACCTGACTGAGAAAATTCATTAGTATCTATTTTATTTACAGTAGCTAAAATTAGATTATCGCTAATCTTATTACCCTTTTCTATAAACCATGTGAGTTTTTCACTTATTTTTAATCTGTATTTTAATTCATACTGTTCATTTAATTCCAGTTTTTGAAGTGTTGTCTCTCTTAATCCTATATCTTCTTTTTGAAAAAGATCATAGAATTCATCTACTGTTAAGTCATTAAATTGTTTGTTAATAAAGCTAGATGCTTGATTTGACAAAGTCATTTTATTATTTAAGAGATTGATAAATATTAAGCCTTCTTGACTTTGTAAAAAAATAGACTTTAATTTTTGGTTAATCTCGTTGTATTCTTCTTTTATAGATTCAAGTTCTTTCTCCTGGGAAACTAATTTTAAATCTGTTTTTTTCTCACCAAGAGCTATCCTTCCTTTATAATTTCCAAAAACCATAACAGGTTGAATCATAAATTGTATCACTGATGTTTCTCCAACGGTGTTTTGAAATTCTATTTCTTGAACTTGTACAAGATTTTTTTCAAATCCTTTAGAATAGCTTTGTGACCATTGTTGAAAACTTTTATTATTTGATTTTATGTCATTGATTTTTGATATTCTAATTCTTTTGTTAAGTATATTAGATATTTTTTTACCAATTACATCTTCTTTATCCAAACCAATTTCAAGAAGAAAGTTAGCCGATATATCTTTTACTCTCTCTTTTTGATCAACCATATAGTATATGTTAAACTTAGAATTTTTTAACATTTTTACTAGAATATCATAATGTTGAACTTTAAGTAATGAAGTATTAAATGTAATCATAATTTCTATAACAAAAATAGCTAAAATGAAAATCGAATAGTAATCATATGTTCCTTGGCCAAACAAATCATCTAAGACGTTATTATTAAAAAAAACTACCACTATAATTACGAATAAATATAGTGCTACTAAAAAAAACTTCATACTTGATACTTTTTGTCTTATCAAACTTTGATATATAGACATAACTAGTATTGTAAAAGTTATAAATAAAATAAGGTAGGGATTAATCATTATTTCCTCAACTTGAATAATTTAAATAAATTAAAATAATGCTACACAACACAATAAAAATTGGCAATAAAAATGGAAATTTTTTATGGTATTTCAGCATGATTTTTGCTAATATACCTTTACTTATATATTTAAATGGATTTAATAAAATCTTTATTACTTTCAAAACTTTCCTCATTTCATAAATGTATTAAAATACTCTTGTACTTTTTCTCTATCATTTCCTTTAACTAATATTCCTTCAACAGCTATAGAAATATTTCCCGTCTCTTCAGAAACAATAATCGTAAGGCTATCAGTAATCTCACTAATCCCTAAACCTGCACGATGTCTTGAGCCCATACTGTTATCTACTTTTTCATTGTCGGATAAAACGTAATACGCTCCAGCGCACAATATTTGATCTCCACGAATAATTAATGCTCCATCATGAAGAGGCGTTCTGGGAGC
>JAAZUY010000087.1 GCA_018623895.1 bacterium
AATATACTACGAGAGAAATAAGGCAACATCAACTATAATATTGATTAACGTAATGATGGCCTTAGTTGTAATTTTATCAGGTGGTTTTAATTTATTAAATTTGATTTCTTGGGGTGCATTAAGTCCTTATTTTGTTTTTGAAAATAGAGAATGGTACAGGCTAATTACCTCAATGGTTTTACATGGATCTATATTTCATTTGATAATGAATATGTATGTGCTATTTTACTTGGGCGCATTTATGGAAAAAATATTAGGTAAAATTAAATTTTTGATATTATATTTAATATCTGGTCTCATTTCAAGTTTGACAGTTGTATTTATTGGAAGTCCAAATGTTGTAACTGTTGGTGCCTCTGGCTCAATATTTGGAATTATGGGGGCTTTATTCATAATGACTTTCATGAAAAATAATTTTCTGAATATTCAAACTATAAAATCAATAAGGTATTTGACTTTTATTAATATATTTTTTACTCTTCTAATACCATCAATAAGTGTTGAGGGTCATCTGGGTGGTCTTATTTCCGGATTGATTATTTATTATTTATTTTCTATACAAAAAGCAAAATAAAAACCCATTGAATGGGTTTTTATTTTACCTTCTTCATGAATTCTTTTAATGAAAAAGTTTTTGGATTATCTAGAATATCAGGTTTCCCATGCTCTAATATTTTACCTTTTTCCATGAAAATTATGTAATCAGCAAAATCTCTAACAAAGCTTAAAACATGGGTAACAAAAACAAAGTTTTTCCCTAATACTTTGAGATCTTCAACTGCAGATAATACTTCATAAGTTAAGATGGGATCTAGTGAAGCAGTTGGTTCATCCATAAATATTATTTCAGGATTAAGTGAAAGTGCTCGTGCGATTGAAGCCCTTTGGGCTTGACCTCCAGAAACATTTCTTGGGGATTTATTATACTGATCAGAGAGTTTTAGAAGATCTAAATATTTTTTTGCAATTTGAATTGCATCATCTTTTTTATGTCCTCTAGTCTTTTCTAAAATTATTGTTATATTTTCAAGTAAAGATAGATGAGGGAAAAGGTTATGGTTTTGAAAAATAAAACCTATTGACTTCTTGTAAGATGATAATAATACGTCACTATCATTAATAAAAACTTTACCTTTTGTAGGAGTTTCTAAACCACTTAATAGTCTTAATAAAGTTGATTTTCCTGATCCAGAAATTCCTATTATTGCTACCGACTTATATCCTTTGAGATTAAAGTTTATATCGTTAAGAACTTTAACATCATATGAATGAGATAAATTTCTTAGATCAATTTTCATAAGTTAGACCACCTTTTCTCTAAGATTTTCGTTAATTGTGATAATGGAATAGTAATAATAAGATAAAGTGCCCACATTAAAAGATATCCTTCAACAAAAGCAAAGGTTTTTGATTGAGCAATAATAATGGTGTAATATAATTCGTTAAATGAAAGGACATATAACAGAGCACTACCTTTAATTATCAATGAAAAATTATTCATCATTGGAGGCATCAATGCTCTAATAACTTGTGGAATGATTAAGTATCTATATTTTTGATATGAAGTGAATCCAAATAAATCCATGGCCATATATTGTTCTTTAGAAATAGTAGAAAATGCAGCTTTAAAAACATTTTTTACATATGGAGACATATAAATTATTAAAGCTAATACTCCAAATAGATCCCTTTGATAAATACCAAAAGCAGGACCAATTACAAATGCAGAAACCACTATTAAAACTAATAATGGAGTACCATATATGATTTCAGTAAAAACATTTGTGAATGCTTTAAGATAAGAACTAAAAAACCTGATTTTTGATATAGACATTAAATAAAATAGAAAACCCAAAATTGATGATCCGATTAAAACTAAAAATGAAATAATAATTGTATTGAGAAATCCTTGAAATATCAAGTTTCCGTAGTCATCTAAAATCAAGTATAATTTAAAATCAGAAGAACTAGATGACGCAATATAAAAAATGAATAGCAGTATTGACAAAATAACAAGAAAATAACTAATAAAAGTTTCAATATTTTTTTTGTATTTTTTTAATATGTCAAGAATTTTTTTCATCTTCACTCCACTATTAAGTTAAAAAAAATGCGGCTGATGCCGCATTTAATCTTAATTTTCGTTAATGTAAAAGTCCAGTCCAAATCTACCTAAATTTTCTAAGATTACAGCATCCCATTTAGTTTTCAAAACATCATATAATCCGCCTTCATCATTGAATGTTGCGATAAATTCGTTGGCAAGCTCTTGTAATTCTGAGTTACCTTCTTGAACAGCCATTGCAATAGGAGAAGACTTCCATGAAGACCACACAACCATTGTCTCTTCTGGATTTGCTTTGTAAGCTTGAACAACAGGGTTTGCACTCATTAGAAGAACATCTGCTGTACCTTGAACTACATTTTCAGTAGCAGTAGCAAGATCTGCAGCTTCTAAAACTTCTAAACCATACGATTCAGGAATGCTCACTGAAACTTGGCTTGCAATACCAGTGAATGAACCACCGGAATTAGCTAAATCTTCAATACTTGAATCTTC
>JAAZUY010000088.1 GCA_018623895.1 bacterium
ATTTCGATAAAATGCCCATTTTGATTATCATTAATTGATTCCATTTCTAACATTGAAACTGAGGAAATAGCAGCTAATGCTTCTCCACGAAATCCCATTGATGAAATAGAAAAAATATCTTCTATTTTATTAATTTTTGATGTCGCATGTTTTATAAATGATAAATGCATATCATTTTTTGACATTCCTTTTCCATTATCAATTACCTGAATTAGATTTTTTCCAGCATCTTTAATTATAATCTGAATTTTGGTTGAATTTGCATCAATAGAATTTTCTACGAGTTCTTTTAGGACAGAAGATGGCCTTTGAACTACTTCACCAGCAGCAATTTTATTTGAAACATCACTTGGTAAAATTTTAATTATGTCTGACATTAATTGGTAAAGAAAATATTTATATCAAAATCAATGATGTATAAAAATACCAAAATAAGGAAAAGAACAATTAAGATTAATGTCATATTAATACCCCTGTTTTTTCTATTACGCATTTTATATCTCTGATCAGCCCAATGCTTTCCGATGTCGTTTGAGTTGTATGACTCTCTGTAAACAGAAAACTTTGATTCAAAAGATGCCGGAACATCATCTTTACCTTTGTAAAAACGAGGAGTATAATTGAATTTTCTATTTTTATTTAACTTAAAGAAGTTAACTTTCATTGATTAAATGTAATCATTTTAAGAGCTGCAATTGCAGAATCCTCACCCTTATTATACTTACCACCACTCCTATCAATAGATTGGCTTATATTGTCATCTGTTGATACGCATAGAATTATAGGTATATCAGATATAATATTTAGATCTTTAATACCATTTAAAACGGCATTTGACACAAATTCAAAGTGTCTTGTTTCACCTTGAATTATACATCCAATTGCAATAACTGCATCAAAATCTTTATTAATCAAGTTTTTACAGGCAAATATTAACTCAAAGCTACCAGGAACATTAATTTTAGAAATGTTATTTTCTTTTAGACCATTTTTTATCAGTATATTTTTGGCACCGCTAAATAGTTTCTCGGTAATTTCATTATGCCACTCTGAGACAACACATGCAATTTTTAATTTATCAGGATTTAATAATTTAAAGTCTTTGTCAGAATATTCAAATTGTTTGGCAGACATTTTAGTTATTTAGATTTTCAATTCTACCTAATTGGACTTCAACTAAACTAGATTCGTAAGAATCTGGAAATTCTTCTTTGATTCTATTTAGATAATTAATTGCAGACTTATATTCCCCTAGTTCAGAACCTATAAGTGCAGCTTTGAATAAATATTTTGGAGTAGTATAAATATTTTCGTTGTGCTTGAAAGCCTTTTGATAATATTCATATGCTTCCTCTGGCTGATTCAACTCCGAGAAGCAATCTCCAATAGTTCCTAGAGAAATCGACTTTAGTAATATATCATCTGAATTAAATTTTTCAAGGTAAATTATAGCTTTATCATATTCTTTAAGATTCAAATATGACATACCAATAGAGTAATTTGCAAGATTTGCAGCTTTTGTGCCAGAATATTCATCTACAATGTCAAGAAATCCATATTTTCCTTCACCTCCATTTAAAGCTAAATTAAATAGGGAATCTGATTCATTTGATACTAGTGCTAATTCGAAAAAATATTGTGCTTGATTTAGCTCGCTTATAGCCTCAGTTTCTTTAGGTTCTGCGATAAATCTCTGGTATCCTAAATATGATAATACAGACAATGAAATTAAAGCAATAACTGAAAAAATTTTATTCTGATTTTTTAGTATCCACTGTTCAGATTTATTTGCAGTAGAATCTAGTGAATCAAAAACTTCAGCAGTTTGACTTTTTTCACCTTGATTTCCTGTTTTTGTTCTACTTTTTTTATAACCTCTTCTGTTGAATGTTGCCATAATAATTTTTTGAATCCCAAAATTAATGTTTTATTTTGAATAGCAAATATGTTTTTACATTCACTAAAAATTGATAACTATAAAAATCTTGACAAACTAAAGTTTATTTTTAGTAAAAAAATCAATTGTTTCATTGGAAAGAATGGTATTGGAAAAACTAATATAATTGACTCCATATATCATTTAGCATTTACTAAAAGTTATTTTAATCCTTCAACGTCTCAAAATGTTAAAATTGGTCAAGATTATTTTTCAATTAATGGAGATTTTGAAATTAACAACAGAGATGAGAATGTACATTGTTACTTCAAAAATGGAGAAAAGAAAGTTATTAAAAGAAATAGCAAAGTATATAAAAGAATTTCTGATCATATTGGCCTAGTAAATTTAATTATTATTTCACCTCATGATCGTAATCTTATTACAGAAGGAAGTGAAATGAGAAGGAAGTTTATAGATTCAGTTATAGGTCAGGTTGACAAGATATATCTGCAGAGAGTTATAGATTATGGAAAAGTTATTATCCAAAGAAATTCCTTATTAAAGTACTTCTTTATAAATAGGAAATTTGACAAGGATACAATTGATTCCTATGACCAACAACTAATTAGTCTAGGAACTCCAATTTTTAAAGAAAGAACTAATTTTTTAAA
>JAAZUY010000089.1 GCA_018623895.1 bacterium
ATCTCTATTTGTCTCATTTAAACTGATGGCATCTTCAAGTTTAATTTCTGTATTAGAGTTTTCTGGATTTTCAGCCACAATCAATTTTCTAAAAATTTCAATATCACCATTGTCTCTATTGATTAAGACTTTTATTTCATTTTCCTGACCAAATTTAGACTTGGCTGCTTTTGCAATTCCAGTTTCCATCGAACTAATTATTAGTTCTTTATCGATAGATTTTTCTAAAGCTACAGCTTCAGCTATTCTTAATAATTCTAATTTATCTGCTCTTTTGTTTAACATATTTTTGTTTGCTCCAAAAAAAAATGGGCTAATGCCCATTTTGTAAATTCAATAATGTAAGGGCAATATAGTAAAGTTTTTTTTTAATTCAACAGAAACTATTTAGAAAAATAGCTTGTTTTATCTGTTTTTTCCCAAGAAAATGAACCATTGTCATCTGGTGTTCTACCAAAATGCCCGTAGGCAGCTGTTTTCTCATAGATCGGTTTATTTAAATTTAACATCTCTCTAATTCCTCGAGGACTTAAATCAAAGTTTTCATGTATTTGGTCTACAACGAATTTATTTTTATCTAGATCATTATCAAATAAATCAACATAGATTGATAATGGTTTTGAAACACCAATTGCATAAGCTAATTGAATTAAGCACTTATCTGCAATTTTTGAAGCAACAACATTTTTAGCAATATATCTGGCTGCATAGGCTGCAGATCTATCTACTTTTGTAGGATCTTTTCCAGAAAAAGCTCCACCACCATGAGGTGCAGCGCCCCCATATGTATCTACAATAATTTTTCTTCCTGTTAACCCACAGTCTCCATCTGGACCTCCGATGACAAAATTGCCTGTTGGATTAACGTAAAACTCTTCTTCATTAAAACCTTCAAGAAAATTTGATGGAATAGATTGCAGCATGTAAGGCCTTAATAGATCTCTTACTTGTGCTTGATTAACATCTGCAGAATGCTGAGAAGATATCACCACAGATTTTACTTTTGTAGGTTTTCCATCAACGTATTCAAAAGTAACTTGGCTCTTACTATCTGGTTCTACATTTTTTAACTTTCCTGACTTTCTATCCTCTGCCATTAATCTTAAAATCTTATGAGAGTAATGAATAGGTGCTGGCATTAATACATCGGTTTCATTACAAGCATATCCAAACATAATACCTTGGTCTCCAGCTCCTTCATCTTTATTTCCAGATGAGTCTACACCCATTGCAATGTCAGCAGATTGCGAGTGAAGATGGCTTTCTATTTTTGTTGCTTCTCTCCAAGTAAAACCTTCCTGATCATAGCCAATATCTTTTATGCAGTTTCTAACTTTTTCAATTAATTCATCTTTTTTAATCTCAGGACCTCTAACTTCTCCCGCTAAAACTACTTTGTTCGTTGTTGTTAGTGTTTCACATGCAACTCTTGAGAATGGATCTCCAGATAGATAATTATCGACCACCATGTCTGAAATTCTATCTGAAACTTTATCCGGATGACCTTCGGATACTGACTCACTTGTAAAAAGGAAATTTTTTAAATTACTCATTTCTAAATCTATTAAATGAAAATATAAAAAAAATATATACTAAAATTAATGTTATTAAGATTTTATTTCCATATTTAGAAAATAATGTTGGTTTTATTTTTTTAGCTTTTTTAAAATCAATATAGCCTGACTGTCCATATTCGATTTTTTGCTCAATAATACCTAGAGGATTAACAATAGCTGCAATACCATTGTTTGCTGAACGCAATAAATATTTACCACTTTCAACTGCTCTAAAGACGCTGTGTGCGAAGTGTTGCTTGGGTCCTATCGAACTGCCAAACCAACCGTCTTCAGATATATTAATAATTAGATCAAAATTTGAGTTTTGAAATATTTTTCCTGAATAAATTATTTCATAACAAATCAATGGCAATATCTTCAAAGAAAAATCATCTCTTTTTACATCTATAATTTTTCTCTTTTTGCCATTTGAAAATGATTGATAATTATTGGTAATTACACTTAAACCAATTTTTTTTAAAATATTTTCAAATGGTAAAAATTCACCAAAAGGAACTAGATTTATTTTGTTATAAAAATCTAATATTTCTAAATTATGATTATAAATTGATAGGGAGTTGAAATAATCAATTTTTTCTTTGTTCGTTTTTTGACTGTTAATTCCAATAAATAGTAAATGATTTGTGCTGAAGACATCCTCAAATAACCACTTATATTCAATTAATTCTTCTTGAGAAACATCAGGTATGATTCCCTCAGGCCAAACGAATATTGTTTTGTCATCTCCAGTAGGCTGACTTATATCAATCAATTCTCTTATCACTGGAACAGGATCAATATTTGAATAAAATCTATCTAGACTTATATTTGAACCTATGGCTCTTACTTTATATTCATAATTTATAGCATCTAATGAGTTAAATCTTTCCTTATAAGATAATCCATATAGATAAAATAAAAATGGCATAACTAGAAAAACTAAACATACTGCTATATCTTTTTTTGTTTCTCTTAATATG